>NZ_JAINFN010000010.1:0-230954 GCF_026130245.1 Pantoea sp. JK | reverse complement strand
GCATCGAGAGCCTGACTGAGTAACATAAAAAAATCCGTAATCCCTGTGAGATTACGGATTTTTGCAGAACTGGAGGATCGTTCAACCGATCATTTCGGGCTTAACTGATCGGCATTACGCCATTTATGGTGACCTCATTACACCGATGCACCAGGTCGCCATGAATGGCGACCCTACGGGGCAATGAGCTGGCGTAGATGCTCGAGCGTGTCGCTTAACGCACCATCGTTATTCAGCGCATGACAATGCGCGGGCAGCGGTTCGGCGGCGCGCGCCAGCCGTCTTTCGATCTCCGCTTCCGACTCGCGCCCACGCTGTCGCAATCGCGTCTCCAGCACCGCTGGCGAAACCTGCAACACCAGCGGCAGCAGCTGCGTGCCGTAATGCTGCTGCACAATCGGCAGATGCAGGCGTGAACCGTTAACCAGCACGTTCAGCCCGCGCGCCAGCCACAGATCGATCTCCTCGCCCAGCCCGTAATGCATGCCGTGCGCCTGCCAGCTCACGGCGAACAACCCCAGCGCCTCGCGCCGTCGGAATTCCGCCTCGCTCAGCGCCACATGGTTCTCGCCGCCCGCATCGGCGGCGCGCGTGATGTAGCGATGGGCGATCAGCAGATTCTCCGGCGGCGCTTCCCGCAGCGCGTTCAGCAGGCTGTCTTTTCCCGAGCCCGAAGGCCCGGTAAGCCAGATCAGGCGCGCCATCAGAACACCAGCTTGCCTTGCGACCAGACGTGACGAATGTGCGAATGACCATGTTCGGTATGCGCCAGCACCAGATCGGCACGCAGCCCTTCGGCGATGCGGCCGCGATCGTGCAGGCCAATCGCCCGCGCCGGATTACTGGTCACCAGCGCAGCCGCCTGCGGCAGCGTCAGCGTGTTGCGCTCATCGGCCACCAGGCGGAACACCGCATCCAGCAAGCTGGCGGGATAGTAGTCGGAGGAGAGAATATCCAGCAGGCCGTGGCTGGCGAGGTCCGCCGCCGCCACGTTGCCGGAGTGCGAACCGCCGCGCACGATGTTGGGCGCGCCCATCAGCACCTGCATGCCGCATTCACGTGAGGCGCGTGCCGCCTCCAGCGTGGTGGGGAATTCGGCGATGGCGCTGCCGACGTCATGAGATTCCGCCACGTGCGCCGCCGTAGCGTCGTCGTGGCTGGCGAGCGGAATACCGCGCGAACGGCACAAACTGGAGATGGCGTTGCGATTCGGCGTGGAGAACTCGGCGGCCAGCGCCAGCTGCTCACGCTCAAACTGATCCATCTGCTCGTCGTTGAGCTGATATTTGCCTTGATAATAGGTGCGATACATCTCCAGCGAGGCGTACTGACGCTGACCCGGCGAGTGATCCATCAGTGACACCAGCGACAGTTCTGGCGTGTTCATCAGCTTTTCAAACAGTGGCAGCGTGGTGTGATGCGGCAGCTCACAGCGCAGATGCAAATGGTGATCGGCGCGATTAATACCTTTGCGATTGCTGTCCTGAATCGCCTCAATCATCTTGTTGAGGTTTTCAATGCGATGCCCACCATCGCGCACGTCGCCGACGCCAATCGCATCCAGCACCGTGGTGATGCCGCTGGCGACCATCAGCGCATCGTGGCTGCTCATCGCCGAGTGCGCTGGCCAATCCACTTTGGGGCGTGGCGTGAAGAACTTGTCGAGATTATCGGTGTGCAGCTCCACCAAACCCGGCAGCAGGAAGGCGTTTTCGCCATCCAGCGCGCCCGGCAACTGGCTGACACTGTCGCTAAAGCTGGCGATGCGCCCGTCGCGAATCTCCAGTGAACCCGCCACTACGGCCTGCTCCAGCACCAGCCGGACGTTATTAATGATCATGCTTCTGCTCCTGCTTTCATTGGCTGCATGACGTGCAGGCGATCGGCTACGCGTTCGCGCACCGCTTCGTCATGGAAAATACCGACAATGGCGGCACCGCGGGCGCGCGCCTGTTCAATCAGTTCCACTACGGCGGCGCTGTTGGCGCTGTCGAGCGAGGCGGTTGGCTCATCCAGCAGCAGCACCGGATAGTCGGCGATAAAACCGCGCGCGATGTTGACGCGCTGCTGCTCGCCGCCCGAGAAGGTGGACGGCGCCAGCGACCACAAACGCTCCGGCACGTTAAGGCGCGTCAGCAGCTCTTTGGCGCGCTTCTCGCAGAAGGCGCGCTCGGTGCCACGCTCCAGCAGCGGCTGCATGACGATCTCCAGCGTCGGCACGCGAGGAATGACGCGCAAAAACTGGCTGACCCAGCCGACGGTGTGACAGCGAATCGCCAGAATCTGCCGCGCGGGGGCGTTGGCCATGTCGATCCATTCGCCCTGATGTTGCAGCCAGATGTGGCCGCTGTTGGCCTGATAGTTGCCGTACAGCGCACGCAGCAGCGTGGATTTTCCGCTGCCGGAGCGGCCATGCAGCACCACGCATTCGCCGCCGCTGACTTCAAGATTGGCGTCCTGCAATACCGGCAGCGCAGCGCTGCTTTGGTTGTGCAGCACAAAGGTTTTGCTCAGATGCTCGACGCGCAGTAAAGGTTGCATAGTGATGTCCTGATGGTTTTGGAGAAGGTCGCCATAAATGGCGCCCCTACGACGTGCCATATGTAGGGTCGCCATTTATGGCGACCTTGTTCATCTCAACTCAGCACCGATGAAACCAGCAGCTGGGTATAGGGATGATGCGGATCGTCCAGCACCCGATCGGTCAACCCGCTCTCCACCACGCGGCCCTGCTTCATCACCAGCAGGCGATGTGCCAGCAACCGCGCCACGCCGAGATCGTGCGTCACAATCACCACCGCCAGGTTCAGCTCGCGCACCAGCGTGCGCAGCAGATCCAGCAGGCGCGCCTGCACTGATACATCCAGCCCGCCGGTCGGTTCATCCATAAACACCAGCGTTGGCTGCGTCACCAGGTTGCGCGCAATCTGTAAACGCTGCTGCATGCCGCCGGAAAACGTGGTGGGCAGATCGTCGATGCGATTAGCAGGGATCTCCACATCCTGCAGCCAGCGCATCGCCTCTTTGCGGATATCGCCGTAATGACGCTGACCTACCGCCATCAGGCGCTCGCCGATATTGCCGCCCGCTGTCACCTGCGGACGCAAACCGTCGAGCGGATGCTGATGCACCACGCCCCATTCGGTACGCAGCAAGCGGCGGCGATCGCTCTCGCTCAGCTGATAGAGATCCTGGGCGCGATAGAGAATGTTGCCGTGCTGCGGCGCCAGGCGTGCCGACAGGCTGCGCAGCAAGGTGGTTTTACCGGATCCGGATTCCCCCACGATGCCTAGCACTTCGCCGGGATAGAGCTCAAAACTCACCTCTTCAAAGCCTTTACCGGGCGCATAAAGGTGGGTGAGATTGTTGACCGCAAGCAGCGGTTGTTCACTGTGCATGCTGTTGTTCCTGCTGCTGGTGGCAAAAATCGGTATCGGAGCAGACAAACATGCGCGTACCGGCGTCATCCATCACCACCTCGTCGAGGTAGCTGTGGCGCGAACCGCACAGCGCACAGGGTTCTTCCCACTGCTGCACGCTGAACGGGTGATCGTCGAAGTCGAGGCTTTCCACTTTGGTGTAGGGCGGCAGCGCATAAATGCGTTTTTCCCGCCCGGCACCAAACAGCTGCAGCGCCGGCATCATGTGCATCTTCGGGTTGTCGAATTTGGGGATTGGCGACGGATCCATCACGTAGCGATCGTTGACCTTCACCGGATAAGCGTAAGTGGTGGCGATGTGGCCGTAGCGGGCGATATCTTCATACAGTTTTACCTGCATGATGCCGTACTCCTCCAGCGCGTGCATGGTGCGGGTTTCGGTCTCGCGCGGCTCGATAAAGCGCAGCGGCTCGGGGATTGGCACCTGGAAAATCAGGATCTGGTCTTCCTCGAGCGGCGTTTCCGGAATGCGGTGACGCGTCTGGATCAGCGTGGCGTCACGGGTCGCTTCGGTGGTGCCCGCGCCGCTGACGCGCTGGAAGAAGCGGCGAATCGATACCGCATTGGTGGTGTCATCCGCGCCCTGATCGATCACCTTGAGCACATCGGCATCGCCAATGATGCTGGCGGTGATCTGAATGCCGCCGGTGCCCCAGCCGTACGGCATCGGCATTTCGCGTCCGGCAAACGGCACCTGATAACCGGGAATCGCCACCGCTTTCAATATGGCGCGGCGGATGGTGCGTTTGGTCTGCTCATCCAGATAACCGTTGTTGTAGCCGGTTAACTCACTCATGGTTCTGCTCCTGATGCTGTTGGCGCAGCCGTTTCAGCAGCTCAAGCTCCGCCTGGAAATCGACGTAGTGCGGCAGTTTCAGATGCGAGACAAAGCCCGCCGCTTCCACGTTGTCGGCATGCGACAGCACAAACTCTTCGTCCTGCGCCGGACCGGCAATGCGTTCGTTGTACTCAGACGCCTGCAACGCGCGATCCACCAGCGCCATCGCCATCGCTTTGCGTTCGGAGCGACCAAACACCAGGCCGTAACCGCGCGTAAAGTGCGGTGCGCTGTCAGTTTCGGTGGTGAAGCCGTTGACCATCTCGCATTCGGTCAGCAGGATTTCGCCAATCTCAATTTCAAAGCCCAGCTCTTCCGGGCAGATGGCGACGCTGAGATAGCCGGTACGAATTTCGCCCGCGAACGGATGGTTGCGACCGTAGCCGCGCTGCGTCGAGTAGCCCAGCGCCAGCAAGAAACCTTCGTCGCCGCGCACCAGCTGTTGCAGGCGTGCGGCACGCGTGGCCGGATAACCCGGCGGTTCGCGGGTGATGTCGCACGGCTCGCTGCCGTCATCCTCTTCGCGTGCTGCTAATCCTTCTGCAGTCATCATGCTGAACACGTGCGGACAGCGCTCGGGCAGCGCCTGATGGTCACGCGGTGCGGCGGCCGTTTCGCCGTTTGCTAACAGCGTGAAATCAAGCAGACGATGGCTGTAATCGTAGGTTGGACCGAGAACCTGGCCGCCCGGCAGATCTTTGTAGACGGCGGAGATACGGCGTTCGAGGCGCATCTCCTCTGTTTTTAGCGCCAGGCTGTCGGCGAGGCGCGGCAGCGTGGTGCGATAGGCGCGCAGCAGGAAGATCGCTTCGACCAGATCGCCACTCGCCTGTTTAATCGCTAAGGCCGCCAGCTGCGGATCGTAGATGCCGCCTTCGGTCATCACGCGATCGACCGCTAAACCCAGCTGTTGCGCGACCTGATCGCAGCCCAGTTCGGCGACGTCGCGATCGCCACGGCGCAGATCGGCCTGCAGCTCATGGGCGCTGGCAATCGCCTTTTCGCCCCCTTTCACCGCAACGTACATCAGCACACCTCCACGTCGGTGGTGCGTGGCAGCGCCATCATCGCTTCACCGCAGGTGAAAATCAGATCCACGCCCTGTGGGAACGGATGCGGACGCTCGCGCAGATAATGCAGAATCGCTTCCGGCAGCTGCGGCGCAATGGCGCGCGATTCACGTAAGCCGGGACCGGAAAGGCGCAGCGTTAAACCGCCGCTCAGTGACGGCACTTCCACAATCAGCGTGGTGCTTTTTTCCGGGGACTGGTTGTCGCCAGAGGCGAACAGCGCCGGATCGGGATTGGCTGCGGCGTGCGTCAGCGCAAAGGGGGCATCGCGCTCATCGACAATCGGCACGCCGGTATGGAAACGCAGGTTGCTGCGCACCACGTCATTATCAATGCGATTATCCAGCCACAATGCGCTCTCCTGATCGACCAGCGTCAGCAGCACCGCCGTGGCCGCTGGCGAGAGATCGCCCCAGCCCTGTTGCAGCGGCAGCGACACCACCACGCCCGGCTCGCTCATCGCTTTGAGAATGCGGCGAAAGGCACGTTGGGCATCAGCCACCGGATGGTTAAAACTTGCCAGTAAAGTCATCAGTTATCTCCGCGAACCAGCGTAAAGAAATCCACTTTGGAGCTGGCGATTTCACGCGCGCGCAGCTGACGCTGCTCTTCACGCAGTGCCGCCAGCGGGGCAATCAATTTTTCCTGCAACAGCGCCTGGGTTTCCGGCTGTTGCAGCAGCGCATCAATCAGCGCGCAGCGTTCAGCGTGCGCTTTGTCGCGCCCCAGCACGTAGCTAAAGCCGAGCGTGCCGTCGTGCAGTTTCACTACCGCGCGCGTTACCGTGGCATCGCCCATCACGAAGCGCTTGCCGCTGCCGCCCATACACGCCTGCAAACGGGTTAAGCCGGTTTCTGCCGGACGGATACGTTCAAAATCCGCGTTGAGGCGTAACGGCTGCCAGTGCGCCTCGAGCTGGTTGGCATCGCTGTGCGCCAGCACCGAGAGCCAATGCTGGCGGGCTGTTTGCTGTGTCATTCGTGCTCCAGAGTCAGTTCAATCATGTCGCCACGCGTCAGGCTGACGGAGTATTCCGCTACCTGACCGTCGCGGTGTTTATTCAGGGTGCGTACGCACAGCAGCGGCGACTGCAGCGCAATCTCCAGCTGCTTGCACTCTTTGGCCTGCGCGCGACGGGTGCTGATGCGGGTTTGGCTACGCGTCAGGCTCAGGCCGAGCTGCTGCTGCATAAAATCGTGCAGCGAACCGCTGTGGAACTGCTGCAACGCCGGCCACCAGCTGAGTTCCGCCAGGAAGTGGTTGATGACGCACACCGCCACGCCATTGACGCGGCGCAGCGTGCGCAAGTGAATGACGTTGTCGCCTTCATTTACGCCCAGCGCGCTGGCCACATCGCTGCTCGCCGGACGCAGCACCGCCAGCAGACGTTCGCTGGTGGGATGGCTGCCCTGCTCCATCAGGTTCTGGCTGAAGCGGGCTTGCGCATGCAGCGGATAATCGTAAGGACGCATCAGCACCAAAATGCCGACGCCGTGACGCCGTTGCAGCAGACCTTTGTTGACCAGCTCGTCAACCGCACGGCGCAAAGTGTGGCGATTCACTTCGTAGTGATCGGCCAGCTGCTGTTCGGAAGGCAGATAGTCGCCGCAGCGATAGCGCTCCTGCAGCGCCTGCTCCAGTTGGGCGGCAACGGCCTGATACACAGTGGTCGGATGTCTGGATATCTCCATCACGCTCAATACCTCATTCGCATTGGTTGAGGAACGCAGCGGGCTTGCTGCGGGATGGCGATTACATTGCGCATGTCAGATGACAGCGCCGTGACGGCTCAATGACGGGCGGATGAATTTGTTTTAGGGCAGCAGAATCGCAGCGAAACGGCAGCGGTTTTAATAAATTATTTTTAACTGTTCTGTTTGTGACAGTGTTCAAAAATTTACCGCTTATTTACATCACGATTTCAACAGCCTCACAGAATACAGCCTGTGGATGTTCTGCTAAGTTAAAAGATGAACCCTTCTTGTCAGGCCTACCTTGAAATGATTAACGCAATAAAACTATCGGATGGTTTTCGCCGCAACTTTGTTCGTGAAGTAATTTTGCCGCTGATGGCGATTTTGCTACTGACCTTTGTCGGCGCGGGCGTGGGTCTGTTCTGGGGAACATCATTAACCAATATCGAAGCGCGCGATCAGCAACAGCGCATGATCGAGGCTTCGTTCACCCAGAGCCTAACGGAACATCTGCGCCAATTGCGCAGCCTGACGCGCTGGTCACCGCTGGCCGATCAGCTGGCGTCGCCGCATCCCGACCAAAGCTGGCTGACACAAAATGTTGGCGGCTGGCTGTATGACATGTTTGATCACCAGCTGGTGGTGCTGCTGGATCGTGATAACCAGCTGATCAACGTGTGGCGCAACGGCCAGCCGGTGCCGGACAAACGCATCGGTCCTTATTTGCAGGACATGCTGAACAGCCCGCTGGTGCAAAACAGCGATGTGGTGGCGGGCCCAACCGATCACGCCGATTTCGTGCGCATCGGCCAACGCGCTGCCGCGCTGGCGGTGGGCGATATCAGCAGCACCAAACAGGCCGGTCGCTATCGTCTGGTGAGCATTAAGTTTCTCGATGCTGGCTATCTGCGCAACCTTTCCGATCGCAGCCAACTGCGCCAGCTGCACTTCAGCGACAGCGAACCGGCCGGAGAAACCAAAGCGCGCTTTCTGCTGAATTCACAACAGGGCGATCCGGTCGGCTATCTCAGCTGGAATCCGGATAAACCGGGCGCGCAGATGATGCGCACTATTGGCCCTTCTACTTTGTTGTCGGTGCTGCTGATTACTCTGCTGTGTTTGGTGATGGTGCGGCGCATCTGGACCTCGTCACTTAAGCTTTCGCAGTCGCTGCTGAAACTCGGTGCCAGTGAAGCGCAGGCGCAGCATCTGGCCTTTCATGATGTGTTAACCGGTTTGCCGAATCGTTCACTGGTGGAAGATCGCTTAACCCAGGCACTGGCGGTAGGCGGACGCCACGATCAGCGCTTGGCGCTGCTGCTGCTGGATCTCGATCGCTTCAAAAATATCAATGATACCTACGGCCATCACGCTGGCGATGAACTGATTATTGAGGTGGCGCGTCGACTCAACGAGATTGTGCGCGCCAGCGATACCGTGGGGCGCATCGGCGGCGACGAGTTCATTATTGTGATGCCGGATGTGGAGAATATTGGTCAGGTGCAATCGCTGGCGAAACGCATTATCAGCCGCCTGAGCGAACCGTATCAGCTGGTCGGTAGCGAGCTGTGGATTGGCGTGAGCGTCGGTCTGGCGCTGGCACCGAAGGATGGCATTGATCGAATGGAGCTGATGCGTAAAGCGGACATCGCGCTGTATGACGCCAAGAATCACGGGCGCGGTCAGTATCGCCAGTTCGAGAAAGTGATGGATGAATCGCTGCGCACCCGCCAGCAGATGGCGGCGGATTTGCGTCAGGCGCTGGTGAAATTTGAAGGATTAGCGGTGTGGTATCAGCCGTTGATGGATATCAGCGGCCAGCATGTGGTGGGCCTGGAAGCGCTGTTGCGCTGGCATCACGCCATGCGCGGCGACGTTTCGCCCGGTGATTTCATCGCCATCGCCGAAGAGACCGGCATGATCATTCCGCTCGGCGAATGGGTGCTGCGCGAAGCCTGCAAAACCGCGCTGAAGCTGCCGGATATTGTGGTGGCGGTGAACGTCTCGCCGGTGCAGTTCCGCGCGGTGAATTTTGTCGAGCGCATCATCCATATCGTGCAGGAAGAAGGCGCCGATCCGAAACGTATGGAGCTGGAGATCACCGAAGGCGTGCTGATTGAGGATGAACACGAGGCGCGCAATAGTATCATCGCGCTGCGCGAAGCCGGTTTACGCATTGCATTGGATGATTTTGGTACCGGCTATTCGAGCCTTAATTACCTCAGCACCTTCCCGGTGGACAAGATCAAAATCGACCGATCCTTTACCCAGTCGCTGGGCGTGGCGCAAAACTCGACCGCGATTGTTGAATCGGTGGTGCGGCTGGGCCACGCGATGGGATTGACGGTGACCGCCGAAGGGGTGGAAACCGAAGGCCAGAAAAACGCGCTGGCCGATGCAGGCTGCAATCAGCTGCAAGGGTATTTGTTTAGCCACGCGGTGCCGTTTAGTGAGATTGAGAAGATGATGTGAGTGACATCTCCGTAGGGTCGCCATTTATGGCGACCTGGCCAATAATCCCGCCGCGCCGTATAAATTATTCTGAATACGCCCCTCAGGTTCTGCATCCCATCATCGCCCTCTCGCCAGACATTTTGCAAAATCATTCCGGCAAGGAGGCCATTATGAAAAACCGCAAATATCCACGATTAAAACATCATGATTACCGCGCCAATGGCGCGTATTTCATCACGCTGGTTTGCTATCGCCGTGCACCTTTATTTGGTCAATTTATCGCAGCGGAATTCTGTCTGACTTCGATTGGTGATTACGTCATCAAAACCTGGCGGGCTTTGCCTCAACGCGATTCCTCTATCACCCTCGATGCCTTTGTCCTGATGCCGAATCACCTGCACGGCATTATTTGGCTGAATGAAAGCGCGCAGAGAACCCTGCTAAATATTGTTAATTGGTTTAAAGCCGAGATTACGCGTGAAACAGGTGTGAAGGTGTGGCAACGCAGTTTTTATGATCGTGTGATTCGGGATGAGAGGGAGTTATTGGCGTTGCGCCAATATATTGCAGACAACCCACAGCAGTGGCAATGGGATCGGTTGTATGTTGATCGTTGAGGTAGTGCGGTTATCGGCAAGGTCGCCATAAATGGCGACCCTACGGAGGTGTTGTGACGCCGGCATTAATGACGGTTCGCAGAGCTTTTGTAGGGTCGCCATTTATGGCGACCTGGTTAAACCTTCACACCGAATAACGCGCTCTGAGATCCGCGAAAACGACATCCATCGGCACATCACTGTCTGCGGCTACCGCCGTAAACACCTGCTGCTTAAGGAAGTGACGCCAGCTCACCGGCGCGGCGGCCAAAAATGCCGTCAGCACGCGATAGCGCTCCGGCGTCCAAACCGCTTCAAACGCAGTACGCGCCGCTCCATGATCGAAATGCTGCGCCGCCGAAGATAGCATCGCAGCCCGCAGCCGCGCGGTTTCGCCCTCATCAATCTCACCATCGCGCAGCGCCACGCCGTAGCTGTCACGCGCCACCTGCTCAGAGACAAACCCGCAGCGCACATCCTCCAACACGTGCTGCACATCGCGCTCCACCGGCAAACCGTAACCACCCGCGCCAGGTCCGCGCACTTCGACGATATCGCCCGGCTGGCAGTGAATGACATCGGTGTTGCCGTGCTCTATTGTGGTGCCGTTACGCAGCGTGCGGAAGTGCGAAAGGCCGCCACATTCGCCGCCCAGCACGCCCGCCGAGGCGAACACCGAACGGTTGCGGTTGCGCGCCGTCACTGTGGTATTTGGTGCAAAAACTTCAAACGCCATCTCGGTGGCTAAACCACCGCGAAAACGCCCGGCTCCGGCGCTGTCGGCGGCTAAGCCGTAGCGATGAAAATGGATTGGCACTTCCGCTTCATTAATTTCAATCGGCGTGTTTTTCAGGAACGCCGATAACCCGCCCGATCCGTCCGGGCCATCGTGGCGGGGCGTGCCACCTGCCCCGCCGCCGACTGGACCCAGCGAGGCCACCACGCTGCGGTTGGCGCTGTTGGTGGTGCGGATGTTCATGATCGAGTTGCCGCCCGGCGAATTGGCCGGTAAGCGATCGGGGATTGCCTGTGAAAATACGCCGAGCGTAACGATTTGCGACAGCGCGCAGGTCAGCGAACGCATGCCGACCGCCGCCGGGGCTTCGCAGTTCATCACCGTGCCCGGCGGCAGAATGGCGCGCGTTGGCCGCAAAGTGCCGGCGTTGAGCAGCAGGTTACGATCCAGCGTCGACAGCACATACGTCACGCCAACCAGCGCCAGCGGATGACGCTCGCGTCCGCCGGTTGGCATGTTCAGCGACGAAGCCAGCTGCGGATCGCTGCCGGTGTAATCCAGCTCCAGCGTGTCGCCGCTGACGCGCAAGGTGATCGCCACGCGACACGGGAAGCCGCCATCACCATCTTCGTCGGCAAAATCGGCGTAGAAGTATTCACCATCCGGAATGGTGTTGATGATGCTACGCGCCTGCGCCTCGGCGTAATCGAGAATGCCTTCAATGCCTTGCAGAAAATCGGTGACGCCAAAGCGCGCAATGATGTCGTGGATCTTACGTTCACCGACGTTAACCGAGGCGATCTGAGCTTTGAAGTCGCCCCAGTTCTGCTCCGGCGCGCGCACGTTGAGGCGCATGATGCGCGCCACTTCCTCATTCAGCTCGCCATTGCGCACGATTTTCAGCGGCGGAATGCGAATCCCTTCCTGCACGATATCGGTGAGCGAGCGCGATAACGATGCAGGTACCGCGCCGCCGACGTCAGTGTTGTGGATGTGTCCCACTACAAAGCAGACAATCTCGCCACCATGAAACACCGGCTTCCAGATATGGATATCCGGCGAGTGCGTGGCGACGTTACCGGCGTAGGAATCATTGGTGATGCAGATATCGCCTTCTTCGTAGCTGTCGATCAATGCCAAAACCGGGCCGTAATCAATTCCGCTGTACCAGGGTGCGCCGAAGCTGCGCGGTGAAGCAAACGCCAGGCCGTCGCGGCTGACAATCTGGCAGGAAAAATCTTCCGTCTCTTTGACGAAAGTGGAGTGCGCGGTGCGCATCAAGGTGAAGGCCATCGCATCGGCGGCGGCCGCGCAGTAGTTGGCCAGAATTTGCAGGTTACGTCCGTCAATCGCCATGTTAGTTCGCCTCCACTGGCGTGATCAGCAGGTTGCCAAAGCTATCCACATCCACTTTCATGTTGGGCGGCACGCAGGTGGTGCAGTCGTCCTGCGCCACAATCACCGGGCCGATCAGGTTATGTCCGGCGCGCAACGTGGCGCGCAACACCACATCCACCTGATGCGCCGCGCCATCGATCCACGCGCTAACCTGCTGCGCCACCTCAACCGGTGCGTCGGCGGCGGCCAGCTGATTGAGCGTCGGTTTCGGCGTGGGCGAGGCGATCACTAAGCGCAGGTTGATGATTTGCACCGGCGCGTCGGCATCAAAGTGACCAAACAGCTGCTGATGCTGGCGATCAAACGCGTCATGCAACGCCGCGACATCGGCCTGCGCCAGCCAGTGCGGCTCCAGCGCCACTTCAATTTCAAATGACTGGCCGCGATAGCGCATGTCAGCGCTGTAGTGCAGCGTGAACGGCATATTTGCGCCATGCTGGCTGCTGAGCCAGTCACGCGCGCGCAGGCTCAGCGCCTCGGCTTCGGTCGCCAGACGATCCGCCAATGAAGCATCGAGATCGCTATACAGCGTGCGGATAAAGTCGTTACGGATATCTGCCACCAAACCGCCGAGCGCCGATAACACGCCTGGCGTCGGCGGCACAATTACCCCTTTCATGTTCAGCTCGCGCGCGAGGAAGCAGCCCATCATCGGACCTGCGCCGCCAAAGGCGAGGAACCAGAATTCACGCGGATCGAGGCCGAAGCGCGACAGCAAACCGCTGGTGTCGCCATACATGCTGGAGATCGCCAGCTCGATGGCGGTTTCGGCGGTCTCTTCAATGCTGATGCCGAGCTTATCCGCCAGCGGCTGCCACGCAGCGCGCGCGGCGGCGACATCCACCTGCACCGCGTTGTAGCCAAGGTCGCCGTGACCAATCATGCCGCAGGCGGCAAAAGCATCGGTGGCGGTCGGCTGCGTGCCGCCGCGCTGGAAGCACACCGGACCTGGCAGCGATCCGGCGCTGTCCGGCCCCATTTGCAGCACGCCTTGATTATCGATCCACGCCAGCGAACCGCCGCCCTGCCCAACGGACGTCACCGCCACCGACGGAATGTAGATCGGGAAATCACCGATGATTTCGCCGTTACCCTGCGCGACCTGGCCTTCAACGATCACCGCCACGTCGGCGCTGGTGCCGCCAATATCAAGGCTAAGGATTTTGTCGAAGCCGCAGGCGCTGGCGAGGAAGCTGGCACCGATCACGCCCGATGCGGTGCCGGACAGCACCATCTGCACGCATTCACTTTTCGCCTGCTCGACGCCCATCACGCCGCCGTTGGATTTGGTGATGCGTGGTGGCGGTTTAACGCCCATGGTTTTTAGCGCGCGCTCAAACGATTCGAGGTAGTTGATCACCATCGGCTGCACGTAGGCGTTGATGGTGGCAGTAATGGTGCGTTCGTATTCACGAATGATCGGCCAGATATCGGCGGAACAGGAAGTGAGCAAGTCGGGCGCGTGTTGATTAATGATGGCTTTCACCACCGCTTCGTTGTGGCGGTTGCGATAGCTGTGCAGCAGCGATACCACAATCCCCTGACAACCGGCGGCGCGCGCGGCGTTGATCGCCTCCAGCACGCTTTGCCGATCGACCTCGGTCAATACGTTGCCGTGGCGATCGGTGCGCTCTTTAATGGCAAACACCCGATCGCGCGAAATCAGCGGTGCCGGGCGGCGCGAAAACAAGTCATGAATGTGCGGGATCTTCAGGCGCGCCAGCTCCAGCACATCGCAAAAACCGTCGGTGGCGAACAACGCCAGCTTTACGCCGCGCCGCTGGATCACCGCATTAATGCCAACGGTGGTGCCGTGCGTGAAGTACTCAATCTGTTTTGGATCAAGGCCATCGCGCTGCTGCAGCTGGGTTAACCCGGTGAGAATTTCGCTGCCGGGCTGATCCGGTCGCGACAGCACTTTTAGCGTGTGAATTTGATTGGTGTGTTCATCCAGCACGGCGAAATCGGTAAACGACCCGCCAATATCGACGCCAACGCGGTAACCCATGTGAAAACTCCAGTGTCAGGAGGGAGGAAATTCCATCAGTTTTTGCGGATCCTGCACCACGCGCCAGCCAAGGCGCTGATACAACGGATGCGCATCATTGGTCGAGAGCATCCAGCGGTGCACTGTGGCCAGCTCCGGATGCGCCCGCACGCACGTTGCCAGCCAGCTGCCTAATCCGTGACCGCGCCAGTTTTCATCAATCATCACGTCACACAGCCAGCCGAAACGGGTGTAATCGGTTACCAATCTTGCAAAGCCAATCTGCTGATCCTGGTGATACAGCCCGAACGGCAATGAACCAGCAAAGGCGCGCTCGGTTTTGGCACGCGGCTGGTCTTTCGCCCAGTACGATTTTTCCGTCAGCTGTTGGTGGATGTAATCAAAATCCAGCCGTGCGCGCTCGGTGGAGAGCGTGAAGGCATCGCGCTGCCAGATGTGCTCGGGAATGGTGAGTGTGCTCATAACAACTCCTTGTAACGGTTGAAAACAGTGTAAAAGCGACGCGCTGAGTTTACCGGCTGAAGCGCGGGTGTTTATCCGCAAGATACGGTGAATTTAACGATGAGAAGAAATTTTATGCTGTGGCGGTCGGTCATCGACGCATCACCAATTTAAGGTGCCTATAAAAGCCGGAGTTTAAATCCATTGCAGACGGGTCTTAATTCGGCCTGTTGAGCACTGCACTAACCTGCTCGCCGCCACGCGATCGCATAAGTCCGTCGGCTTACAACACTTTTAAAAACTTGATGGAAAATTCTTATGATCGATTTATTCAAACATGATGAAACTCATTATTACCAACGAGCCAGCGGCGACCTGGTCATGGGCAACACTAAACCTCTGCAAGAATTCGGTACCATCGAACTGGTTATTGGTGAAGAACGCTTTTTCATCCCGGTTGATGAGAATGGCTTCTGGCGCTGGAAAAGTGACACAACGTATGAAGACGGCAATTACAGCTTTTCCATACGCCAGTTTGATGAGGCTGGCAACCTCTCGCACCCGACGCAGGGCGTGATCATTGTCGATACCCTTCCGCCGGAAGCCCCAATTTTAATCAAACTGTACGATGACTTCGGTGCAGACAAGCGCGGCTTTGAGCCCGGCGAAACCACCGACGACAAGCGCCCGGAGCTGACCGGCGTAGCGCAGAAAGGCACCACGGTTTTCCTGATCAATGACCAGGGTAAAAAAATCGGCAGCGCAATCGCGGATAAAACCACCGGCGTATGGAAGATGGAACCCTCTCAGGATCTTGACGAAGGCAGCAATGAGCTGCGCCTTGTCGCCCAGGAAGTCTTTGGCGGCGTGACCCGCGAAGGTTCCCCTTCTGCGCCTTTCAGCATTATTGTGCACAATGACAGCCCCCTGCCGCCGGATACCATCACCATTACCCATGCTATCGATGACGTCGGTAGCGCCACCGGCCCCCTGAATAACGGCGCGCTAACCGATGACACCGTTCCGGAACTGCGCGGTACCGCATCGGCGGGTAGCAGCGTTATCGTCTACTATCGCCTTGTTGGCAGCAACACCTGGCTGGGCAGCGCCACCGCCAGTCTGAACGGCGAAAGCTGGAGCTGGACGCCAGACAGCGCACTGGCCACTGGTCAGTACGAGTTCCAGGCCAGCATCGGCAACACCGCCAGCGCGCTGTTCACCCTCGACATCGCCAATGCCACTGACATCCAGAGGAAAACCCGCATTGAATTGGTAGAGGATAATGTGGGTAGCTGGCAGGGCCCGCTCAGTCATCGCGCCATCACCGATGACGCCACGCCAACCTTCAGCGGTCGCGGCGAAGCCAACGGCAAAGTGGTGATTCGATACGGCCAGCCGGGCCAGTCAAGCAGCTCCGTGGTTGTCGATGTCGACAGCAGCGGCCACTGGACGTGGACGCCGGCTTCCGGTTTGCCGACCGGCAGCTGGAACTTTGAGGTGCAGCCGCAGGGCAGCGCGAACTGGTCAGACACCTTCTCGCTGAGCATTACCGGTAGCGGCGGCTTTGACCCGATTATCACCCACGCTTACGATAACGTCGGCACGCCGGTTAACCTGGCTAACGGCGACACCACCGATGACACCACGCCAACCCTGCATGGCCGCGCGGAAGCCAACAGCACCTTAACCCTGCGCTACCGCAGCGGAACCGGCAGTTACGCTTCTGTCCAGGTTGATGCCGACAGCGCAGGCAACTGGAGCTGGACACCACCCGCGCTGGCCAACGGCAGCTGGAACTTTGAAGTGCAGAAAGCCGGTCAGAGCGGCTGGAATGCGTTATCACTCATCATCGATACCACTTCTGACCGCACTCCGCTTATAGAATATGCCAGCGATAACGTCGGCAGCCTGCGCGACGATCTCTTCAGTGGCGACACCACCGACGACACCACGCCAACCCTGCACGGCACCGCTGCGGCCAACAGTGAGTTCAGCCTGCGCTATCGTCTGGGCAAAGGAAGCTGGACCACCATTAAGCTGACCGCCGACAACAAGGGGAATTGGAGCTGGACGCCATCGGCGCTGGAGAACGGCCAGTGGACCTTCGGGGTTCAGAAAGCCGGTCAGAGCGGCTGGAACAACATGGTTTTGCACATCGATACCACCTCCGGCCGCAGCCCGCAAATTGCCTACGCTGAGGATAACGTTGGCAGCCAGCAATTTGATCTGCACAGCGGCGACACCACCGATGACGCCACCCCGACCCTGCACGGTACTGCCGCCGCCAACAGTGAGTTCAGCCTGCGCTATCGTCTGGGCAATCAAAGCTGGACCACCATCAAGCTGACCGCCGACAGCAAGGGGGACTGGAGCTGGACGCCATCGGCGCTGGCGAATGGCCAGTGGACTTTTGAGGTTCAGAAAGCCGGCCAGAGCGGCTGGAACAACATGGTTTTAAACATCGATACCACCTCCGACCGCAGCCCGGAAATTGCCTATGCCGGAGATAATGTGGGTAGCAAGCAGGATGATCTGCACAGTGGTGATACCACCGATGACACCACCCCGACCCTGCACGGTACCGCCGCCGCCAACAGCCTGGTTTATCTGCAGGCGAAAAAGGGGACGGATACACAGATTTTCAGCCTGAAAGCGGATTCGAGCGGCAACTGGGAGTGGACGCCCTCCACTGAGCTTGCATTGGGCAACTGGTCGTTCAAGGTCAGTAAATCGAAGGATTCCGGGTTCGGTGATGCCTTTGATTTGAATATTAAGAACTCGGGCGCGTTTTCTTATATTATTGATTTTGATAATCCACCAGCCGGAGTCCCAACAACTTTTGAGGATGGAAAGTTTTATGACTTTGGAAATGGTGTTTCCTTGGTTTCGAATAACGGTGCAGCAAGTGGTTATGGTAATCCCAAGTTTGTTTCTACAAAACTAATTGGAGAACCTTCATTTGGTTCGCAATCAGTTGAAATTTCTCAAAAACAACAGATTTATGTTTATTTTAGCAAGCAAGATGCTTATGCGCATCTCGCGACGAACTTTAGCCTTGATATTTATAACACCGACATAAAAAATTTCAAGATAATTATAGCCCTATCATCCCCTAATTACCAGGACCCTCAAGTGACATATGAATATGAGTTGAAACCAGGAGTTAATAATATTAGCCTCGGAGATCTTGTTAATTCATCAAATGTTGCCCCTTCAATGATTTACAATATAGGCATAGCTAACACGGACTTAAACAATTCTTATAACTCTCCCATCATAATCGATAACTTTAGCTGGGAATCAAGAGCCAGCAGCATCGGTAATTTTACATTAGCTGCTGAAGAGAACGACCTGCATTCTTTCTCTGGCATTGAGGAATTTGCGCAATCTGAAGCATTTGGAAGCGAAGCCAGAATCGACACATTAGAAATTACCGGTAAAGATCAGCTGTTGGATCTCAACGCATTACGCAGCAAAATCGACTCCATTGAGATCTTCGATATCACCGGAGCCGGCAACAACATCCTGAAGCTGGATCTCAACGCCCTGCTCCAGCACGGCGAAAAAGAGCTGTTTATTGAAGACGGTAAAACGCAGCTGATGGTGAAAGGTAACGAAGGTGACGTGGTGCAGCTGAAAGATATTCTGCCTGCAGGCAGCGATTTAAGCGAATGGCAGCATCAGGAAGGTACGGTGACCGTGGCGGGCGTGGAATATCAGGTTTATCATCACGACGATGCGGAATTGCTGGTGCAGCAAGGGGTGAAAACAGAACTGGTTTAACGGGCATGAGTTAATCGATAAAGACGATTAAATAAAAGCCATCGCTGATAGCGCGATGGCTTTTTAATGCAAAAAAGAGTTTTGTCACGGCACGATTATTCGCGTGGAATGGATGGTGACTTATTTATAACGTGGCATCGCACAATTATTGTGCTGCTACGGAAGGTGCGGTTCGTTACGCTAATGTGCTGCTTTAGTCCAGGTCGCCATAAATGGCGACCCTACAAAACCTCGCATTCGTAGGGTCGCCATTTATGGCGACCTTCATTACAGACACATAATTAACTCAACCGAACTCCACCGAGTTCTGTTTTGAAATTAACGATCGCAACGGCACGCTGCTTTTCATAATCGGTGATTTAATCACGATATAGCTGAAATATTTATCGATGCCAATCTGCGCATCCAGCATCTTTTCAATCACTTCCTGGTAATGTTCAATGCTGCGGGTAATAAAGCGCAGCAAATAGTCGTAGCCGCCGGTGATTAAATGGCATTCCATTAATTCATCCACCTCACGCACCGCGTTTTCAAATTTCATAAAATCTTCACGGCGATGGCCAGAGAGCGTGACTTCGGTAAATACCGTCACGGAATCGGTGATTTTGGTCAGATTGATGTGGGCTTCATAACCGTTGATAAATCCGGCTTGCTCCAGACGCTTGACGCGTTGCAGGCACGGACTGGGCGAAAGTCCAACGGCATCGGCGAGATTGACGTTGCTGATACGGCCATCTTTCTGGAGTTGCACCAGAATATTGATGTCGATGCGGTCGAGTTTCATTAAGCCGTTCATAGCACCCCTCATTGCCAACCGATTAGGTTTAACCTCCCGAAGATATAACACGCTTTAAGGTAAATGTGCTATCTCGTTAACTGGTTATACCAGCGGGAGGTTTTCAAATTACTGCAATAATTTCAATGAGGAAGCGCTTTTTAACCCAGTCGACCGCTGGCGCGCGCCAGCGCGATATCAAAGATATGCAGCGCTTCTTCCAGTTGCGAATCGGTGGTGACCAGCGGCGCGAGGAAGCGCACGGTGTTGCGATGAATACCGCACTTAATCAGCAGCAAACCTTCCTGACAGGCGCAGTCGAGAATTTTCTGCGTCATCGCCGCATCCGGCTTTTTGGTCTCGAAATCTACGATCTCAACCGCCTGCATAAAGCCAATGCCGCGCACATCACCGATGCAAGCGTACTTCTCCGCCAGCTGTTGCAGGCGCGCGTTAAGCTGCTCGCCCAGTTGATTGGATCGCGCCAGCAGGTTGTCATTTTCCAGCAAATCCAGCACCGCCAGCGCCGCCGCACAGGCCAGCGCGTTGCCGCCGTAAGTGCCGCCTAAACCACCCGGCTGTGGCGCATCCATCATCGCCGCTTTACCCACCACGCCTGAGATCGGCAAACCGCCGCCGATACTTTTCGCCACCGTCACCAAGTCCGGCGTGATGCCGAAATGCTGGAAAGCGAACATCTTGCCGGTGCGACCAAAGCCGGTTTGCACTTCATCAAGGATCAGCACAATGCCGTGCTTCTCGGTGATGCGGCGCAGCGCCTGCATAAAGTTAGCGCCAGCCTGCAGGAAGCCGCCATCGCCCTGCACCGGTTCGATGATGATCGCCGCCACGCGTTCTGGCGCAATCTGCACCGCGAATAGCTGATCCAGCGCTTTCAGGCAGTCGTCATCGCTCACGCCGTGGAACGCATTCGGGAAAGGCAGACGATAGATATCGGAGGGGAACGGGCCGAAGTTCTGTTTGTAAGGCGCGGACATGCCGGTCAGCGTGGTGCCGAGCAATGTGCGGCCATGAAACGCGCCGTCAAAGGCGATGATGCCGCTGCGTTTGGTGTGGGCGCGCGCAATCTTCACGGCATTTTCTACCGCTTCCGCGCCGCTGGTAAAGAACACGCTTTTGAAATCTTCACCGTTGCCGACCAGCGCATTGAGGCGCTTAGCCAGCTCGATGTAGCCCGGATACGCCACCACCTGGAAACAGGCGTGCGACACCAAACCGAGTTGTTTAGTGACCGCGTTGACCACCGCCGGATGATTATGACCAACGTTGAGCACGCCGATGCCGCCGACGAAATCGAGATAGCGATTGCCTTCAACATCCCACACTTCGCTGCCTTTCGCCCGCTCGATCACCAACTGATGCGCCGTGATGACGCCACGTGGCACATGCTGCTCACGCGCGTCCAGTAACAGGCTGTTATCGGAATATGTTTGCTGCTCCGCCATGACATTCTGCATTTTTAAAACCCCTTTCCACGTAACGTTCGGATGGCTCAAGTATCGCAACCTGTTGGTTTCTCACGCTGCCGTAATCCAGCGGGCAGCGGCATTTCCTGTCAAAATCCACCGCCAATCAGCAGGGAAATTCTGCACCCAGCGCATGCCGTGCCAGTGCCGTCAGCGTCTGGATGCCGTGCGGAATCAGCTGATCGTTAAAGTCGTAGGCCGAGTGATGTAGCGGCTGGCTCGGCGCAGAGCCAATCCACAGATACGCGCCGGGTCGCGCCTGCAACATAAAGGCGAAATCTTCGGAGGTGAGCGCTGGCTGTTTGGCCTGCTGTGCGTGAATTCCGGCCTGATCCAGCGCGTCTATCGCCAGCTGCGCCATTGCCGCGTTATTCACCGTGGCCGGGTAATAACGCAGATAGTTCACCTCCGCCTGCAAGCCGTGTGCGGCGGTGACGTGCAGCGCCATTTCCCGCAGGCGATTTTCGATGATGTCCTGCGCCGCAGGGCTGAAGGTGCGCACCGTGCCGGTGATGCTGGCTTCTGCCGGGATCATGTTGTGCGAGAAGCCGCCCTGCATGCGCGTCACGCTGAGCAAACCTGGCTCGCAGGGATCGAGCGCGCGCGCCACCAGCGTGTTGAGCTGCACCACCAGTTCGCTGGTGGCCAGCAACGTGTCTCGCGTCAGATGCGGCTGCGCGGCATGTCCGCCACCGCCTTTGACGGTGATATCGAAGCGATCCGCTGCCGCCATGATTGCGCCGGGCCGCGTTTGCACGTCGCCGAGAGGCAGTTCCGGCCAGTTGTGCAGCGCAAACACCGCGTCGCAGGGAAACTGCTGGAACAGGCCGTCATCGATCATCGCTTTCGCGCCCGCCAATCCCTCTTCGGCTGGCTGGAAGATAAACACCAGCGTGCCGTCGAAATCGCCCTGCTCGGCCAGTTCAATCGCCGCGCCCAGCAGCATTACAGTGTGACCATCATGGCCGCAGGCGTGGCACACATTATCGTGCACGCTTTTCCACGGCTGATTGCCGTTATCCTGCATCGGCAGCGCATCCATATCGGCGCGCAGGCCAATCATGCGCGTGCCGTTGCCGCGTTTTAGCACGCCGACCACACCGGTTTTACCCAGCCCGCGATGCACCTCAATGCCGTGCTCATTTAACAGCTGCGCCACAATGTCGCTGGTGCGCTGCTCCTGATAACCCAGCTCGGGATGGGCGTGCAGATCCCGTCGCAGCGCGACTAATTGTTCCAGTTGCATCTCAGTATCCCCGGTTGCGATCGATCAGGCCGACCATCGGTTCGCCACGCTGGTAGCGGCGCAGATTGTCGAGCAGCGCGGCGACGGCGCTGTCGGTTTGTGTTGCGCTGGCGATGTGCGGCGTCAGCCAAATGGCCGGATGCTGCCAGAACGGATGTCCGGCGGGCAGCGGCTCGGGATCGGTGACATCAATCACCGCCGCGCTGAGTTTGCCGCTTGCCAGCGCAGCCAGTAAATCCGCTTCGTTGAGCTGCGGACCGCGTCCCACCTGCACCAGCGCTGCGCCGTCAGGTAGCTGCGTGAATAGCTGCTTATTGAGCAAGCCGCGCGTGCTGTCGGTGAGCGGCAGCAGGCACACCAGAATGTCGCTGCGGGCGAGGAAATCGCCCAGCTGATCCCTGCCGTGCCAGCAATGCACGTCGCTAATTTCACGCGGCGTGCGGCTCCAGCCGGCGCAATCAAAACCCAGCGACACCAGTTGTTTTAAGCAAGCCTGGCCGAGTTCGCCGAGGCCCATCACGCCCACACGGCGCTGGCTGGCGGTGCGAATTGGGTGAGTTTGCCACTGCTCGGCGCGCTGCTGCTGAAAGTAGCGCGGCATATCGCGATGTAAGCCAAGTACCGCGAAAGTGACGTACTCGACCATGCCTTGCGTCAGCCCCGGTTCGATCATACGCACCACCGGCAAATCCGGCGGTAGCTGCGTGAGATCGAACTGATCCGCGCCCGCGCCGACCGATAACAGCGCTTTGAGATTGGGAAAGGTACGCATCAGGTTTTCCGGCGGCTGCCACGCCACCAGCAGTTCAACCTGCTCGGGATCGCCGATATCCGGCCAGATGTGCAGCTGAATATCCGGCGCATGTTGCGCCAGCCAGCGCTGCCAGTGCGCGCCACGCGTGGCTTCTGATTTATAGACGATATGCATCAGGCCATCGCCTGGGTCATCAACCCGAACGCCTGCATCTCACCTTGTTGCGGTGACCACGGCGTTCCCCGAATCATGGTGGTCGGCGCATCGACCTGCGCCAGGCCCAGGGTTTCCAGCCAGCTCGCCAGCGGCAGCGCGCCATCGGTATCAATACGCACGAACTCGCCGCGCAGGCCTTGCATCAAGGCGGAAATCAGCGTTTGCGCGATATCGACATTCAGCGCGATCACCGGACCAATCGCCCAGCCGTGACCGAAGCGGCGCAGGCTGGCAAAACCGTGCACGCGCTGTTTGGCATCCTGCAGCAGCACGGTTTGGAAATCAGTAATCAGGCTGTGAATTAGTGCCGGACGCCACATGCCGTTCGCCTGATGATCGCGTTCGATCAGCAGATCGGCGTCTGCGGCTTGTGCGTTACGCAGCGTTAAACCGGCTGGAATAGTGACGGTTGGCACCGCCGCCAGTTCGCGCGTTTGATGCTGCTGAATGTGGCCGGTGACCTCAAAGCCGAGCTTCTGATACAGCCCTTTGCCCATTTCAGTGGCGTGCAGGCGAATGTTGTAGTCGGGGAATTTTTCCAGCAGCGCCAGCATTAATTGCTTGCCGGTGCCGCGTCCCTGAAACTGCGGATTCACCACCACCAAACCAATGGTTGCGGCCTGCTCGCCCCAGCGCCAGCCAAAGGCGCTGCCGACGAATTCGCCGTTTTCTTCAGCGACCACGCCTTCACCCAGCGCCAGCGCCTGCTGCCAGTCTTCCCGGCGGTGCGGCCATTTGAGCTGTTGGGTGATGGCGTAGCCGTGTTCGATGTCGTTTTGCGTCATTGCGCGTAGTGTGATCATGGTTGTTCCTTAGGTTCTGTATGGGGTTTCCCTCACCCTAGCCCTCTCCCAAAGGGAGAGGGAACTGTATTATGCAAATCTTTCAGGCCGCAGAGGTCGGTCCCCTCTCCCGCCTGCGGGAGAGGGTTAGGGTGAGGGAAAAATCGCATCTCACTCCGCCTTCAACACCTCTTCGTGCTCGTCCAGCCAACCTTGCCGCAACTCTGGCACGGCGCGTTTCAGGCGTTCGAAATAGAGTTCGCTGGTCGGCTTATCGTAATCGGCGCGGGCAATCTGCGTAACGATCTTGCCGGATTTCATCACCACGATATCGTCGCACACCGCGCGCACCGCGTGCATATCGTGGCTGATAAACAGCACTGACAATCCCAGCTCGCGACGCAGTTCGCTGATCAAATCCAGCACCGCCGCAGCCACCACGGTATCCAATGCAGATGTCACTTCATCGCACAGAATCAAATCTGGCTCGGCGGCCAGCGCGCGCGCCAGATTCACACGCTGCTTCTGTCCGCCAGACAGCGCCCACGGACGACGCCACAGCACGGTGCGCGGCAGCTTCACCAGATCCAGCAACTGATGCAGCCGCGCTTTGAGCGCCGCACCTTTTAATCCGTGGAACAGCACCAGCGGACGCGACAGAATCTGCTCAACGCTGTGCGCCGGATTCAGCGCGGTATCGGCCATCTGGAACACATACTGAATGCGGCGCAGCTCATTGTCCGGGCGCTTATGCATGTCGCCGTCAATGTAGTGGCCGTTAAACAGAATATGGCCGTGGCTCGGCGCGTTGAGTCCGGCAATGGCGTGCGCCAGCGTGGTTTTACCCGAACCGGACTCGCCAATAATGCCAATCGCCTGGCCTTTCCAAAGCTTCAGATTGATGTCTTCGAGAATACGGATTTTCGGCTGGCCGTTGCTGTCGCGCGGACCGTAACCGGCGCTGAGATCGCGTACTTCCATCAGCGGCTGCATATCCGCATCGGCGCAGGTCCAGCTGCTTGGGCGCTCTTTTTGCCGCGCCGCATCCATCAGCAGTTTGGTGTAATCCGCCTGTGGTGCGCCAATCAGTCGTTCGGTGGTGCCGTATTCGGCCATCTGGCCGCGCAGCAGCACCAGAATGCGGTCGGCCATCTGCGCCACCACCGCTAAATCGTGGCTGACGTAGATCGCCGTCACGCCGCGCTGCGCCACCACGCGACGAAACGCTTTCAGCACTTCCACCTGCGTCGTCACGTCGAGTGCGGTGGTCGGTTCGTCGAGGATCACTACATCCGGATCGCCAATCAGCGCCATCGCCGTCATCAGGCGTTGCAGCTGACCGCCGGAAACCTGATGCGGAAAGCGGTCGCCGATGGTGTCGGGATTAGGCAGCGCCAGTTCGCGGAACAGCGCAATCGCCTTTTGTCTGGCGTCTTTGCGCTTCATGGTGCCGTGAATCACCACCGGCTCAATTACCTGATCGAGAATGCGCATGCCGGGATTAAACGATGCCGCCGCACTCTGCGCGATGTACGCCACTTTGTTGCCGCGAAACTCACGCAACTGGCCCGGCGACAGGCTGCGCACATCGGTGCCCGCCATGTGAATATTACCGTCGGCGATGCGACAGCCGTGGCGCGCATAGCCCATCAGCGCCATCGCAATGGTGGTTTTTCCGGAGCCGGATTCACCAATCAGCGCCAGCACTTCGCCCTTCTGCACCGTGAAACGAATATCGGAAACCAGATCGATCTCTTCACCTTTGTCGGTCTGCGCCGTTACGCGCAGGTTCTCCACCGAGATCACCGGCATGGCGGTATGTGGCGTCACGTTCATGCTCCCTCCTTCGCCAGCGTCAACGGACGCATCTGCTGCAGGCTGTCGATAAACAGGTTCGCGCCAATGGTCAGGCTGGCGATAGCCACTGCTGGCATCAGCACCGCTGGCGAACCGTTAAACAGGCCCTGAATGTTTTCACGTACCAGCGTGCCCCAATCGGCATACGGCGGTTGCACGCCGAGGCCAAGGAAACTCAAGCCGCTCAACAGCAGCACGATATAGACAAAGCGCAGGCCGAAGTCAGTGAGCATCGGGTGCACCATATTGGGCAGGATGTCGTGGATCGCCACGTACCAGCGGCTTTCCCCGCGCAGACGCGAGGCACGCACGTAATCCATATTGCGCAGGCTGCTTGCCATGGCGAAGGCGATACGGAACGCGCCCGGCCAGTAAGTGAAGATGGCGGTGAGGATCAGCATCGGCAGCGATGAACCGAACACCGCGACAATCATCAGCGACAGCACTTTGCCCGGCAGCACCAGCAGCGCATCGTTAACGCGTCCCAGCACCTCTTCCAGCCAGCGCCCGGCAACCGCCGCCAGCAATGCCAGTAAGGTGCCGATAATACTGGCGCACAGCGCGGCGGTGAGCGCCAGGCCAATGGAGAATTTCGCGCCGTAGAGAATGCGGCTGAGGATATCGCGCCCCAGATAATCGGTGCCGAGTAGGTTGGCAGACGTCATGCCACCGAGCATCGGCCCGCCGCCAATGTCTTCGACGTTATGCGGCGCCAGTTGGTTACCAAACAGCGCCATCAGCAGCCAAAACAGCGAGATCAGCAGTCCGATGCGGCCCGAAAGCGACAGCGACTGAAACAGACGTACAGGCAGCAGTAACGTATTCATCAGCTTCTCCATTTCGGGTTAAAGGCGATGGTGAGGATATCGGCCGCCAGCAGCAGCACCAGATAACAGGCGGCGAACAGCATGACGCACAGCTGCACCACCGGCAGATCGCGGTTACTCACCGCATCTACCAGCGCACTCGCCAGACCGGGATAGCTGAAGATGGATTCGATGATGATCACGCCACCGAACAGATACGACAGGCTGAGCGAGATGGCGTTCGCAATCGGCCCGACCGCATTCGGCAGTGCGTGACGCAGCACCGCACGCAGCGGCGAAACGCCTTTCAGCAGCGCCATCTCCAGATACGGGCTGTCGAGCTGGTTGATGATGGCGGAGCGCGTCATGCGCGCCATCTGCGCCACCAGCACGCAGCACAGGGTTAACACCGGTAGCGCGTAGGCTTTGAGGTAGCTGATTACGTCCATGTCCGGGCTGCCGAACGACATCGCCGACACCCAATGCAGTTTTACCGCGAAGATCAGCACCGCCACCGTGGCTACTAAAAACTCCGGCACCGCGACGGTTGCCATGGTGCTGATCACCAGAAAGCGATCCAGCGCCGAACCGCGATTCATTGCCGCCACAATGCCGATAATCAGCGCCAGCGGCACGCAGATCACCGTGGTGATGCCGGCTAACTCCAGCGTGGCGGGAATGCGCTGCTCCACCAACTGCAACACCGGCAGATGGCTGGCGAACGAGGTGCCAAAATCACCCTGCAACATGCCGGTAAGCCAGCTGAAGTAGCGCACCAGTAGCGGTTGATCGAGTCCCAGCTGCTGGCGCAACGCCGCCACCGTTTCCGGCGTGGCGTTTTGCCCGAGAATCATCTGCGCAGCGTCGCCGGGCAGCAGGCTGGTAATGAAGAACACCACCGCCGAGACGATAAGCAAGGTCAGGATGCCTGCGCCTGCGCGCCGGGCAATCAGGAACAACATGTATCGGTTCATCGGCGATCTCCTTGTACAGAATCTTCAGGCGCTAATTGTGCGGTCGCCATAAATGGCGACCCTACGGTGCGGTGCGTATATGGCGTGATGCCGAACAATCAGGCATTCAGCCAGGCAAACTCATGGAAGCGGTAACCCATCATCATGCCGCTTGGCCAGGCTTCCACGCCGCCCACTTTCTTGCTGTAACCGTCGGTGGAGCTGATAAAGGTTGGGATGATGGTGCCGCAGTGATCGTAAATCAGCTTCTGCATGTCACCGTACATCTGCTTGCGTTTGGTCTGTTCACGCTCGCCGCGCGCCGCCACCACCAGCTGATCAAACTGTGCATTCTTCCAGCCCGATTCGTTGTTTGATGCGGTGGAGAGATAGAACTGCGAGAACAGCATATCCAGCGTCGGGCGCGGGTTGATTGAGCCGTAGCCGACAGGATCTTTGGTCCAGTGCGTTGACCAGTAACCGTCATACGGCACGCGACGCACTTTGATGTTCAGACCAGTGCTGCGCGAAACCTGCTGGATTAGCTGGCCGCCCTCCACCGAGCCTTCAATGTTTGGCGTGGTGATGATCTCCACCGTCGCGCCTTTCATGCCGGCTTTCTCAATGTGGAATTTGGCTTTCTCGGCATCCAGCGGACGCGGTTTGAGATCGGCGTTATACAGCGGATGCCACGGCGGTACCGGCGTATCGTTACTGACATCGCCGTAGCCTTGCAGCACGGTTTTCACCAGGATGTCGCGCGGCTGCAGGTACTTCATCGCCAGCACGAAATCTTCGTTGCTGCCCGGCTTCACGTCAGTACGAATGATTAAGTTGGTGTACATGCCGGATTTACTCTCCAGCACGCCGAAATCCGAGGTGGCTTTGATGCGGTTGCAGTCGGCGGCGCTCAGCGTGGAGACGATGTGCAGATCGCCCGACATCAGCGCATTGACGCGCGCCGCCTGATCGGTGACGCCCAGCAGCTCGACTTCATCCAGATGCGGCAGGCCCGGCTTGAAGTAGTTGGGGTTTTTCACACCGACTGAACGCACGCCCGGCGTGAACTCTTTCAGCTTGAACGGGCCGGTGCCGATGCCTTTGCTAAAGTCTTTGGTGCCGTCCTGCACGATCAGGAATGGCGCGCTGGCCAGCATAAACGGCACGTCGAAGTTGGCCTGCGCCAGCTCCAGCGTCACTTCGTTGTCATTCACGGCGGTGAAGGTTTTAAACTGATCGGCCAGCTTGAAGGCGTTGGACGCTACCGCCGGATCTTTGTGGCGGCTCAGCGAGTAAATGACATCTTTGGCGGTCAGCGGTTTGCCGTCGTGGAAAGTGACGCCTTTGCGCAGTTTGATCTGCCAGGTAATGCCGTCGCTGGAGTCGATAGATTCCGCCAGCGCCGGTTGCACCGCGAGGCTTTTATCCAGTTCGGTCAGACCGCTGTAGACCATGAATTGACGGGTGTAATCGCCGCTGTTGTTGCCTTTGGCCGGATCGAGCGTGTCGGTGGCGGAGGCGTTAGACATGGCGGCGCGCAGCTTGCCACCTTTCACTGGAGTAGTTGCCGCAAAACTCATCTGCGGGAAAGCGACTAAACCGCTGCTCATCACGGCACCGGCAGACAACAACTTCATCAGGCCACGGCGCGACATTGACCCTTCGGTCAGCATGCGGGTTAAGGCCGGATTTACAGCGTCAGACTCTTTATCGAATTTACTCATCTGCACACCCTCAATATGAATTGTTGTTGATTTCGTTGTTCGTCTTTTAGGCGGTCGCCATTAATGGCGACCCTACGGCGAGAATGCGGGTGTTGTAGGGTCGCCATTTATGGCGACCGTTTCGATGACCGCACGATCCAGGTTTTCACGACAACCGATCCTTGGCTTTGTAATACAAACCCGCCAGGGGCAAAAACCACGGTTTCCCGTGGTAACCGGGCAGCGCAGGCCAGGTATCGCGCTGCCAGGGATTTTCATTGCGTTTTTCCGCCAGCAGATCGGCCATCACGCGGCCCATCCACACCGACATCTGCGTACCGTGGCCGCTGTAGCCCATCGAATAAAACACGCCATCCTGTTCACCGGCGTGCGGCAAGCGGTCGGCGGTCATATCCACCATGCCGCCCCAGCAGTAATCGATGCGCGATTTGCCCAACTGCGGGAACAGCGCGGTCATCGCCGCACGCAGTACGTCGCCGCTGCGCGTATCTGACGTCGGATTGCTCACCGCAAAGCGCGCGCGGCCACCAAACACCAATCGACGATCCGACGTGGTACGGAAGTAGTTGCCAATATTCAGCGAGGTCACATAGGTGCGGTCTTGCGGCAGCACCTGATTGATCAGTTCGTCGCCGAGCGGTTCCGTCACCACAATAAAACTGCCGACCGGCACGATGCGGCGCTGGAACCACGGGAAAGGCCCTTCGTTGGAGACGCCGGTTGCCATCATCACTTTGTCGGCGATGATCTCGCCCTGCGCAGTGCTAACGCGGTGGCGGTAGCCGTCAAGGCGCGTTAGGCCGGTCACCGCGTGATGCGGGAAGATCTTCGCCCCGCTGCGCGCCGCCGCTTCCGCCAGCCCGATACCAAACTTGCCCATGTGCATCTGGCCGCCGCGCTTCTGCAGCAGACCACCGTGAAAGGCATCGCTGCCCACTTCACGGCGAATCTCATCTTTGCTAATCAGCTCGATTTCCGGATCGACGGTGTCGCGCATCATCTGCCACGCGCTGCGCAGACCAGGAAAATGCGAGGCTTTGCTGGCGAGTTTCAGCTTGCCGCACAGGCGGAAATCGCAATCAATCTGCTCTTCGCGCACCAGCTGTTCGACGTAGCTCACCGCATCGTCATAGGCGCGATAGAAGCGGCTGGCCTGCTCGATTCCCTGGCTCTCCACCAGCGAGGCAAAGTTCTGCGCCACGCCGGTATTGCAGTGTCCACCGTTACGCGCCGACGCCTGGCTCATTACCTCGCCGCTCTCCAGCAGCACCACGTTGATGCCGCTGCGTGCCAGGTTGAGCGCCGTCGAGACGCCAGTAAAGCCGCCGCCGATCACCACCACCTCAGCGGTGCTCGGCAGTGCGCCAGTGGCTGCGCCGCTAAAGGTGGGTGCTGTGGCTTGCCAGAATGATTCGAGTTTCATCGCCGCCTCCGGGCTTAGAGTCCAACCACAGCGGGCAGACCGCCGATATCGTTGATTTCGGTGTATTGATACGCCGGATTGGCCGGATCGTGACCGCGATTGACCCATACCTTGTTTTTGATGCCCATGTCGTAGCAGGTCATCAGGTCATAACGCAGGCTGGAGGAGACATGCAGAATCTCTTCCGGGCCGCAGTTCAGCTTGTCGAGCATGTACTCGAAGCCTTTCATCTGCGGCTTGTAGGCGCCGACTTCTTCGGCGGTGATGGTCATATGGATTGGCGCGCCCAGACGCGGCACGTGATGCGGGATCAAATCGTTCATCGAGTTAGTGAGCAGCACCAGCGGGAACTCTTTGGCTACTTTGGCTAAACCGGCGGGCACGTCGGAATGCGGACCCCATGTGGCGCAGTCAGTGTAGATAAAGTCGCTGTCCGCCTGGCTCCACGCCACACCCCACTTTTTGCAGGTGCGCTGAATGGCATCGCTGACCACGTCGTAATACGGCTTCCACGCGCCGAGCACTTCGTCAAAACGGTAGCGGGCGAAATCGGTGGTAAATGCCAGCATCTCCTGCGCAGAAACACGATCTTTGAAGCAGCGTTCGGCTGCGCCTGCCATGTCAAAATTGATCAGGGTGCCGTAGCAATCAAAAGTGATGAATTTCGGTTTAAACAGTGCCATGAAGCGACCTCGCGGTTGAGAACACAATATTAGAAATCGATTAACACGCTCTTCTGGCGCTGACAGGCCTGGAATGCCTGACGTCCCAGATCCTTGCCAATGCCCGAGCCAAGGAAGCCACCGGTTGGAATAATGAAATCGCCGGAGCGGCCATAGCGATTGACCCACACGGTGCCGGATTCCAGCGCGCGCACCGCACGCAGCGCACGCGGCAGACTCAGCGTATGCACGCCGGCGCACAGGCCGTAGGTTTCGTGTGCCGCCAGCGCCAGCCCTTCCTCTTCGTCGTCAAACTGTTGCACGGTGAGCACCGGACCAAAAATTTCCTGCTGCACCGCCGGATTATCGTGGGTAACACCGCACAGCAGCGTTGGCTGCCAGAACCAGCCTTCTGCGGTGTCGGCAAAGCGTTCGCCGCCGACCAGCACTTCCGCGCCCTGTGCTTTGGCATCGGCGATTACTGATGCCACTTTGTTGCCCTGACGCGCATCGATCAGCGGCGCATAGCGGCTGCTCTCCTGCCAGGTCACGCCCGGACGCGGCTGCTGACAGAGCGCGACCAATCTCTCCAGCAACGGCTGCGCAATGCCGCGCTGCACAATCAAACGGGTTCCGGCGACGCACGCCTGACCGCCGTTGGCGGTGAAGCCGCGCAGAATACGCTGCGCTAACACGTCGATATCACCGGCATCGTCGAACACCAGCTGCGGGCTTTTACCGCCCAGCTCCAGCGTGACCGGTTTCATGCCGTGCTGCGCGATATCGCCCATGATGCGTGCGCCGGTCAGCGTGGAACCGGTAAAGGAGACTTTGCGCACTAGCGGATGGGTGACCAGCGCGTTGCCAGTTACCGCGCCGCTGCCCTGAACGATATTTAGTACGCCCGCCGGTAAACCGGCCTGTACCGCCAGTTCGGCCATGCGCACGGTGGAGAACGGCGTCAGCTCCGAAGGTTTCAGCACCACAGCATTTCCTGCTGCCAGCGCCGGACCACATTTCCATGACGCCATCGACAGCGGGAAATTCCACGGGGTAATTGCGCCGATCACGCCGTACGGCTCAGCAATCAGCATGCCGAGGCTGCTTTCCTGGGTGGGGAACAGGTCGCCACTGTATTTGTCGGCGCACTCGGCGTAGAAGCGAATGGCTTCGGCGGTGAAGGGAATTTCGTGCTGCATCACGTCGCTGATGGGTCGCGTGGAGCCGAGCGATTCAAGCTGCGCCAGTAACGGATCGTTCTCAATCAGGTCGGCCCAGCGACGCATGATTTTGCCGCGCTCACGCGGCGCACAGGTGCGCCAGCCGCTGGTTTTCAGCGCCTGATGCGCCGTGGTGACGGCGCGATCAACATCTTCAATCTGCGCTTCGGTGAGTTCGGCATAGACTTTGCCATCGGACGGACGTTTAACGGCAAAACGCGCGCCCGCCGTTTTTAAATGTTGCCCGCCAATATAATGACCGGCAGGAAGTAAAACTTTTTCAGGGTCGAAACTTAACATGGAAAATTCCTTATTTGTTACACCCATCACAGACGCGCTAATTAACGATTTGCACTGCGTTTTTCTGTCACGCTAATAAGCTAATGCAGAAAGTATGCCAGCCCGGTAAAAAATAAAAATGCGTAAAAAACAGCGCAAAAAAATTTTCTGCCGTATTGGTGAGCGAAATTTTGCGGAATTGCCGAAGGAATAAACAGATGATTTACTTCACAAAATATGTGCGTCGCGACGGTGCAATGCGCATGAAACTTGCACTAAAACGGGGATAGGCGGCAAAGTATGACGCGACGCACAAAATAAACAGCGCCGCAAACCTGAGGGTTGCGGCGCTGTTTTTTGGCGGTCGCCATTAATGGCGACCCTACAAATAGGGCGAGTTAAAATTAAAGACTGCCAATATGAAACGTCTTCTGTTCTAAATACTCTTCAATACCGTAACGCGATCCTTCCCGACCTAACCCGGATAATTTAATTCCACCGAAGGGTGCGGCGTCTAATGAAATTGCACCGGTATTAAATCCGACCATGCCAAATTCTAATGATTCTGCCACGCGCCATGCCCGGCGAATATTCTCGGTAAAGAAATAAGCCCCAAGTCCATAAGGCGTGTCATTCGCCATGCTGATCGCCTCTTCTTCCGTGTCGAAGACAAACAGCGGTGCTACCGGGCCGAAGGTTTCTTCATGTGCAATACGCATGCTGCTAGTCACATAGCCCAACACCGTGGGCTCGACAAAGGTGCCGTTTGGCGCGCTGATGCCGCCGCGCAACAAGGTCGCGCCCTGGCTGAGTGCATCGTCGATATGGCTGTTAACTTTCTCGACGGCGCGGTCGTTGATCAGCGGCCCTATGGTGCTGTCCGGCGAAAATCCGTCACCGACTTTCAGCGCGGATACCGCCTCCAGCAGGCGTTCACTGAAGCGCTCATAGATGCCGCGTTGCACCAGAATGCGGTTGGCGCAGACGCAGGTTTGTCCGGCGTTGCGGAATTTACTCGCCATCACGCCGGGAATGGTCACATCGAGATCGGCATCATCAAAGACGATGAGCGGCGCGTTGCCGCCCAGTTCCAGGCTCAGGCGCTTGATGCTGTCGGCACTCTGTTGCATTAACAGCTGGCCGACGCGGGTGGAACCGGTAAAGGAGATTTTGCGCACCGTGCGGCTGGCGGTCAGCGTGCTGCCAATCTCGGTCGGCAAGCCGGTTAACACTTGCAACACGCCGCTGGGGAATCCGGCGCGTTCGGCTAACACCGCCAGCGCTAATGCCGACAGCGGCGTTAACTCCGACGGCTTAACGATAATCGGGCAACCGGCGGCCAGCGCGGGCGCGACTTTGCGGGTGATCATCGCAATCGGGAAGTTCCACGGCGTGATTGCTGCCGCCACGCCAACCGGCTGCTTGAGTACCAGAATACGGCGATCGTCGCTCGGCGCGGGAATGGTGTCACCGTAGATACGGCGCGCCTCTTCAGCGAACCATTTCACGAAACTGGCGCCGTACAGCACTTCGCCTTTGGCTTCCGCCAGCGGTTTGCCCTGCTCGGCGGTCATGATGATCGCCAGATCGTCGGCATTATCGATAATCAGCTGATGCCATTTTTCCAGCAGCGCGGCGCGCGTGGCGTTGGGGGTTTTGCCCCAGCTGACGCGCACCGACTCAGCATAATCTATCGCCTGCTCGGTTTCCGCCGCACCCAATGCCGGAATGGTGGCAATCGGCTGCTGCGTGCCGGGATCGATCACCTCAAGCGTTGCGCCCTGATGCGCATCCTGCCAGCGACCGCCAAACAGCGCCTGCTGGCGCAGTAATTCCGTATCTTTCAGTTGAATTCGCGACATGACAATCCCCTGTATCTTCGTCATTTCACTGTAACGTGACGCAACAGCGCAGGATGTTTTTCTGGCGGAGGGAATTTGTGTCGGTGTCTGTTTTGCGGCGGGAAAAGAAATTTTATGCTGTATGGAGGAAGGTCGCCATTAATGGCGACCCTACGAAGGATGGTTTGTAGGGTCGCCATTCATGGCGACCGATAACATTAAATCTGGAAATCGATGGCCGGTTCGTTTTCGGTCTCGTAGGAAAGTGCCTGACGCTTAATTTCCTCTAGCGACAGATTAGCGTTACACAGCTCCAGGAACTGCCACACGTAATTGCGCTGCAACTGACCGCGTTTCAGGCCGAGCCACACAGTGTTGGCATCGAACAGATGATGGGTGTCGATTTTTACCAGGTCTTCGCCTTCATAAATATCACACGCCTGATCGGCCAGAATGCCCACCCCAAGACCGAGTTCAACGTAGGTTTTTACCACGTCAGAATCCTGCGCGCTAAGCACGATATCCGGTCTGAGTCCTGCCGCCTGGAACGCACGATCGACCCGCGAACGGCCGGTAATGCCCTGACGATAGGTGATCAGCGGATAGCGGCTAAGGCTGGCGAGTGTCACCGGCTGATGCTGCAACAGCTCATGATCGTGCGGCACTAAAAGTGAGTGATGCCAGCTGAACCACGGGAACGCCGCGAGACTGCTGTTATTCACCAACTGCTCGGAGGCGATGCCGATGTCGGCTTCACCCGCCAGCAGCATGGCGACGATCTCCTGTGGCGATCCCTGATTCAGTTCGAGACGTACGTTGGGATAGAGTTGACGAAACGCTTTGATCACGCGCGGCAGGCTGTAACGCGCCTGCGTGTGCGTGGTGGCGATGGTCAGCACACCGCTGGTCTCATTGGTAAACACATCCGCTAAGCGGCGAACTTTGCCCGCTTCATCAAGGATGCGCTCAGCAATGGTCAACAGCGCCTTGCCCGGTTCGGTCATGCCTAACAGTCGCTTGCCACGACGAATAAAAATTTCTACGCCCAGTTCATCTTCCAGATCGCGAATATGGCGGCTCACTCCTGATTGGGAGGTAAACAATGTATTCGCCACTTCGGTCAGGTTGAACTCGCAACGGGCTGCTTCACGTATAATTTTAAGTTGCTGGAAATTCACGCCCTTTTCTCCTGATTCCTGCCCCTGTTTCGTCCATGTTATGAAGTTGGCGTCATCGCAACAAATAATAAAAAACGGTGTGTTATGCGGAATAGTAATAAGGGAGGGGTTTGAAGGATGCCCTCACCCCAGCCCTCTCCCGCAAGCGGGCGAGGGAGTTGATCGAGCGGCTGGATGGTGAGGTGATAATAGTGCTACGTGAGGGCTGGATCGATCCCCTCTCCCGCGCGCGGGAGAGGGTTAGGGTGAGGGAAAAAGCACGTTTAACTCATCCCACCAACATCAATTCACGATCCTCTACCGCTGGCTTATTCACGAGCGACAGCAGAATATTCTTCACCGCCTGCGCCGATGGCGACAGCGGCAGACGCGCCGAGATGTTCAGCGACAGCGGCAGATTCAGCGATGGACTGTTAATCCGCGCCATCCACGCATGGGTGGAACTCACCAGCGCACGCGCCGCAGATTCTGGCAGCACCGTGACGCCCATGCCGCTGGACACCGCCGCCGTCAGCGTGGAGATCGATTCGATTTCACCGATGATGCGCGCGCTCAGACGACGCAGCGAGAACGCTTCATCGACACGTTTACGCACCGCGCTGTAGTCGCGTGGCAGGAACAGGCTCATCTGCGCCACGTCCGCCAGATCGACAGTCGCACCTGGACATGCCGTAGCGCCCACCAGATAGAGCTCTTCTTTCATGAGGGGAATGCTGTTGATGCCCGCTGTTGGCGCACGATCGTACAGCACCGCCATATCCAGTTGGCCGTTCATCACTTTTTCATTCAGCGAGGTGCCGCTGTTTTCATGCAGATACACCAGCACATCCGGGAACTGCTCACGCACCGTCTGCAACAGCGGCATGGTAAGCGAGGATGCGGCAGTGCCCGGCGCTAAACCAATGGAAACCTGGCCGTTCAGTGCCTGGCCGGCGTTGATGACTGCCGTTTGCGCCTGTTCACACTGGCGCAGAATGGTGCGGGCGTGGGCATACAGAATTTTACCGGCTTCAGTCGGCGTCACGCCGCGCTTGGTGCGGATCAGCAATTGCTGATCGAGTTCATTTTCCAGCGTAGCGACCTGCTGGCTAAGCGCAGGCTGCGCGATGTGCAGCACTTCTGCTGCCTGAGTCAGGCTGCCGATATCGACGATTTTTACAAAATACTTGAGTCGTCTTAAATTCATGTTGCCTCCGTCAATCCCCGAATACCCAGGTTGGGCGTCTCAGCCTGCTGGCTTGTGGAAATGAAGTTGCAATATGCAGGCCAGGTTTGTTCGCGATGCAAAATTGCCTTGCCGGATTTATCCTAATGGCACGGAAAATAAGCGTTTGTGATTACCTCGAAGGAGTTAATAAGCGCGAGCAATGACGCAAAAAGAGTAAGAATCAAACGAATTGCACTGCAATGGGGCAGGAAATGCGAGTCAGGCGTGCAAAAAAGTGATGACCGGATGAGTTGGTTTGGTGCAGATAACGCAGAAAATGAGCAGAAACAGCGGGAATGAAACAAATGCGCGGAAAAGAACGGGTTTAACCAGTTGGAAAACTTATGTGGGTGGCGGTGCGCGTTGTCCCTCACCCTAACCCTCTCCCGCATGCGGGAGAGGGAACTGACCGTGCAAACAATTACATGATTATCTTTTTTTACGGTTGCGATGCATATCAATCGAAACCGCCGCAACAATGATGATGCCTTTAATAATGTCCTGCACGTAAGCATCCACACCGACGAAGGTGAAGCCGCTCTTGATCAGGCCAAGAATCACCGCACCAATCAGCGTACCGGTAATGCGTCCTACGCCGCCCATCAGGCTGCTGCCGCCGATAACGGCTGCGGCGATAGCATCCAGTTCGTACGCCATCCCCATGCTTGACTGGCCGCTACTGACGCGCGCCGCCAGCACCACACCCGCCAGGCCAGAGAGCGCACCGGCAATGGTGTAGACGATGATCAGATACTTATTAACGTTGATACCGGACACCTTGGCGGAGGTCATGTTACCGCCAATCGCGTAGACATATTTACCGTAACGGGTATGTTTTAGCGCGATGTGGAACAGGAACGCCACCACCAGGAAGATAATGACTGGCATCGCGCCCTGGCCGATGGAGGTGAAGCCATCTGACAGGAAGCTAATCGGGTTACCCTGCGTGTAGTACTGCGCCAGACCGCGTGCCGACACCATCATGCCGAGCGTGGCGATAAACGGCGGAATACCAGTTTTAGTGATCAGCACGCCGTTCATTACGCCGCACAGCAGCCCTACGCCAATCCCGGCGACGATAGGGATCACCGCAGGCAGGTTCACCAGCGAGGGATACATCGGTGACAGGCTGTCTGAAGTTTGCGCCAGACTGGCCGCCACCACCGCGGTTAAGGCAATAACCGAACCGGATGACAGGTCAATACCGGTGGTGATGATGACCTGGGTCACGCCCACCGCGATGATGCCGATGATCGCCACCTGCAGAATAATCAGCACTAAGCGGTTGGTGTTCATCAGGAAAGATTGGTCACGTACGTACCAACCGGCAATTTCAAAAATCAGGGCAATGCCCACCATCACGACAAAAATCCCGGTGTCTTTTGGCAGCTTGTGACGCAAGTTGCTGAAGAAGGAACTCTGATCTGCGGCCTGCGGGGCCGTAATTTTTACGTTACTCATAGATGTCTCACGCCTCACTCGGATGCCAACGACAAAATGGATTCCTGATTGGCCTCTTCTTTATCGAGGATGCCGGTTATACGTCCGCCGTGCATAACCATCACGCGGTCGCTCATGCCGAGAATTTCTGGCAGCTCGGACGACACCATGATGATGGCCACGCCGCGATTTGCCAGTTCACTGATTAAGCGATAAATCTCTGCTTTTGCACCAACGTCGATACCGCGCGTTGGTTCGTCGAGAATCAGGATCTTCGGTTGCGCCAGCAGCCAGCGGGCAATAAGCACCTTCTGCTGGTTACCGCCGCTGAGGTTATTGATGATCTGATCCATGGTTGGGGTTTTAATGTTCAGCTTGCGAATCTGATCCATGCAGTCCTGCGCCATTTTGATGTGGCTGACAAAACCGCTTTTATGGGTGTAATCGGGCATGTTGACGATGCTCATGTTCTCCATCACCGACAACACCAGGAACAGCCCCGACTTTTTACGGTCTTCGGTCAGGAACGCCATGCCCTTCTCAATCGCCGTTGAAGGCGAATCGATCTTGACCGGCACGCCATCAATCAGGATTTCACCGCTGTCGAAACTCTCCATGCCGAACAGGCTTTCCATCACTTCGCTGCGTCCCGCACCCACCAATCCCGCCACGCCGAGGATTTCGCCTTTGCGCACCGTGAAATTGATGTCAGTGAAACGATCTTTGCAGGTGAGATTGCGTACCGTCAGCACATCCCCACCGATTTCCCCGTTGAATTTCGGGAACAGTTGGGTCAATTCACGACCTACCATCTGCGTAATCAGTGACTGGCGGGTGTATTCGCTGGTGTTATTGCTGCCTACCCACGCACCGTCACGGAAAATGCTGATCTCATCGGTAATGGTGAAAATTTCATCCATCTTGTGGCTGATATAGATGATGGCTTTGCCCTGCTCGCGCAGGTCGCGGATGATGGTGAACAGATGCGCCACTTCGGTTTCCGTCAGTGCCGAGGTCGGTTCATCCATAATCACGATGTCCGAATTCCAGGAGACCGCTTTGGCGATTTCCACCATCTGCTGCGAGGCGATACTCAGCTCGCCCACCATACGATCGGCTTTCAGACGGATATTCAGTCTGTTTAGCAGTTCCTGCGTCTGTTTGTTCAGCTTGCCGTGGTCAACAAAGCCGTACTTCATCGGTTCGCGACCGAGCCAGATGTTTTCGGCTACGGTCATGTAAGGCACCAGATTGAGTTCCTGGTGAATCATGGAGATGCCGGAGCGCAGCGCATCCATGGTGTCCTGAAACTGCACTGGCTCCCCTTTAATGCGAATGGTGCCCTTATCGGGACGATACATCCCGATAAGGCATTTCATTAAAGTGGATTTGCCCGCGCCATTTTCGCCCATCAGGGCATGTACCGACCCCGGTTTAATACGCAGTGAGACATTGTCGAGTGCCTTCACTCCGGGGAAGAACTTGCTGATGCCTTCGGCTTCAAGCGCAAAAGCGGTCATACATCACCTCCGTACGGCTGAGTCGGTTACGGTTTATTTCTGGTTCTGACTGGCGAATTTTTCGTAGTTATCTTTGGTGATCAGCTGGAACGGGATATCGACCACTTTCTGCACTTTCTCGCCGTTAATCAGTTTGACCGCCGTTTGCACAGCGCCTTCACCCTGACCTTTCGCATCCTGGAACACGGTAGCGACCATTTTGTCGTTCTTGATCATCTGCAGTGCATCCGGTGTACCATCCACACCTGCGACCAGGATGTGATTCGGGTTTTTGCCCAGCGCCTGCAGCGCACCAATCGCCATTTCATCGTTGTTGGAGGCGATTGCCTGAATGTCATCGCCCGCCGTCAGCCAGTTACTCACCACATCGACCGCATCATTACGGGTGAATTTTGCCGTCTGTTTCTGTACCACTTTAATACCCGGATATTTCGCTACCACCGCTTCAACACCTTTGGTGCGCTCACGCGTCGATTCGTTAGCCAGATCGCCCAGCAGAATCGCCACGTTGCCTTTGCCGTTCATCTTTTTAGCCAGCGCTTCCATCTGCAGACGGCCCGCCAGTTCAGAATCCGAACCCACAAACGCCATTTTGTCTTTCAACTCGCCAGCCGGTTTACGGTTGACGAACACCAGCGGCACGCCGGCTTTCGCGGCGGCATCCACCAGCGGTTTCACGGCGTTGGTATCCACCGGGTTAACGATGATGGCGTCAACGCCCTGACCAATGAAGTTCTGCACCTGTTGCAGCTGCTGAGCCACGTCGCCTTTGGCGTCTTCAACCTGGCCCTTAATATTGTCTTTGGTCATCTCTTTCTGCATTGCGGTGCGCAGAATAGTGAGGAAGTTGTCATCAAACAGCGCCATCGAAACGCCTACCTGAAGGTCTTTTGCCATCACGGCGGCAGGTAACATGCAAACTAACAGGGAAGTTAATAACGCTTTTTTGAATTTCATAGGGAACCCTTCTTTATCGTTAACATGCTCAGGTTGGCTGATACCGCGAATGAAAAATATCTTTTACATTCACTCAACGTCGCTGGCGTTTTTTATGTGGTTGTAGAGGTCAGGCTTCTGGTCTAACGCTATTGATTTACTGCATCATTTCAATGTAACTCACTACTTATCAGCCAGTTATTTTCGAAATGCCGTTTTAGATGAAGGAACTCGTTTCGTCGGTGATGATTAACAGTTCATTTATTTCATCTAACTTGCAATTGAAACTTTCATCATAAAAGCACTGAAATGATTGTTTTAAAATCGGCAAATAACAAAACTTTGACATGCCTCTAACATCTCAAAGGAATTGGTTTTAAAGTGAGATCTTGCTGGCAGTTTAGAATCTGATCATTCAAGGCAGAAAAGCAGCATTCCGCTGCTTTTACGCGCACTTAAACCAAAAGTGTGCAGTCGGGCTTTGACAACGGGGATCGGCATCGCTAATATGCGCCTCGTTCACACGATTCCTCTGTAGTTCAGTCGGTAGAACGGCGGACTGTTAATCCGTATGTCACTGGTTCGAGTCCAGTCAGAGGAGCCAAATTTAGAAAGCCCGCTCAGGGAAACCTGAGCGGGCTTTTGTGTTTTTGCAGTTTTGCCTGGTCGCTACGCCAACGCAGCCAGCTCCAAACTGCTGCGGAAATCGTTGCCGACATAATCCGTATCAATCAGCTGGCGGCGACGCAGTTCTGGCAGCAGGCCGTTAAGCAGCAAATCTTGCTGATCGGTCTGGCCGAGTCCATGCAGTGAAATCACATCCAGCACGCCAGCGCGATAGCGCTGTTCAATGGCATCGGCCAAAGTTTCTGGCGTACCGGCGACAAACCAGTGGCCGGTCTCTTCGGCTTTAACGATCAGCTCGCGCAAGGTTAATCCTTCCAGCGCATAGCCACGGAAAATGGCGGCACGGCCCTGACGACGATGCACCTGCGCCAGCTCGGGAATAAAGGCGGCGGGCAGCGGTTGATCCAGCGGCAAATCGCGCAGATCCACCTCACCGCCCAGCATATCGGCCACGCGTAATCTGCCCTGCTCGTAGTTGATGCGTTCATGCTTATCGCGCAGACGGCGCGCCACGTCAGCATCGCTGTCGCCAATGATGGCGTGGAAAGAGTTCATGATCAGCGGCGGATTGTGTTCGCGACCGAAACGTCGCGCCCGCTGCTGCACATCAGCCACGAAGGATTGTGCCGCCTCAAACGTGGGCTGGGAGGTGTAAATCACTTCGGCATAACGTGCGCCGAGCGTAACGCCCGCTTCAGATTGTCCCGCCTGAAACTGCACCGGACGGCGCTGTGGCGGCGGCGGTACGTTGAGCGGACCTGCCACCTGGAAATAGTCACCGCGATAATTAATCGGATGCAGTTTAGTGTGGTCGAGCTTAATGCCACCGCTGGCGGTGCGCTGCACTGCTGCGCGTTCATTGGCGTCATACAGCGCGTTCATCACTTCGATAAATTCGGTGGCGCGCGCGTAGCGCTCCTGCGGAGGCGGCAGCTGGCTTTCACCAAAGTTCTCTTCGCCAACCGATGAGGTCACCGCATTCCAGCCCGCGCGACCGCCGCTAATGTGATCGAGCGTGCCGACCTGACGCGCCAGATTGTACGGATGCAGCCAGCTGGTGCTGACGGTGGCGATCAAGCCGATATGCGAGGTTACCTGGCTCAATGCCGCCAGCGCAATCAGCGGATCTTGCGTGCCGGTGGTGCCGGCTAATCCTGCCGGATCGGCTTGCAGCAAATCGGCGGTAAACAGCCCGGTAATCTTTTCGCGCTCGGCAATCTTCGCCAGTTCGATAGCGCGCGTGATGCCCACGCTCGGCTGGCTGTCATTGGCGGCGGAAATAACGCTGCTGGCGCTGACCAGCGTTTTCAGTTTTCTGCGATACGTTTGCGACACAACACTCTCCTTTATAATTGTCGCGCGAAATCCGCTTTGACATGGTTTAAGGCGTCCGCATCGGTCAGCAGACGTAAGCCGGTGCGCGCCAGCACGCGGGCGCCAATCAGCAGCGCCTGATAGCCGCGCTCAGAGTTGGCCGCTTCACGGAATGGCACGGTATGGAAAATCAGATCGTCGGGGCCGATTTTCAGCCACGGATGCGCCGTCGGCACCGCATGGCTGATGTCGCCGGCATCGGTCGAGACTTTGTTCTTCTGCGGTGACAGATCGACGGTTTCGCCCGCCGCCGTGAACTCTTCCAGCAGCAAGGCATCCAGCGCTGCGTTCAGTTTGAAATCGCGTGGGCCAATTTGATGATCAATCTCGACGCGTGCGCCGGTCGCCAGCGCCACGCCTTCGGCAATGGCACGCAGACGCGGCTCAAGAGATTCCACCACTTCGCGGCTGTCCGCGCGGATGTAGTAATGCGCCGAGGCGTATTCCGGGATCACGTTCGGGGCCTGGCCGCCGTTGGTGATAATGCCGTGCACGCGCACGCCATCCGGCAGTTGCTGACGCAGCACGCTGATGCCGTTGTAGAGCAGCACCAGCGCATCCAGCGCGTTGATGCCTTCATGTGGCGCGCTGGCAGCGTGCGACGGCTTGCCGTAGAAGTGGAAATAGAGATGATTATTGGCGAGCGTCGATTCGGTCAGCCGGGTTTTGCCCGCGGGATGCACCATCAGCGCCACGTCGACATCTTTGAGGTATCCGGCTTCGACAAAGCGCTTTTTCACGTTGCCTTTCGGGCCGCCCGGTCCGGCTAATCCGCCCTCTTCCGCTGGCGTGCCTAACACCACCACGCGGCCACCGGTTTGATCCAGCACCTGCGCCAGCGTGATGGCTGCCGCCACGCTGGTGGTGCCAATCAGGTTGTGACCGCAGGCGTGGCCGATGCCGATCAGCGCGTCATATTCTGCGAGGAAAGCGATGGTGGGGCCCGGTTTGTCACTGGACTTGACCGCATAGAACGCCGTTTCATGCCCGGCGACGTTGCGCGTGACGTCAAAAGCCTGCGCCGTGAGTAGCTGGGTGAGCTGCTCGCTGGCGAAATATTCGTTGTTGCCGGTTTCGGGGTTTTGAAATATCGCTTTGGCGACCGAGATGAATTTAGCGCTGTGCTGTTCGAGGGTATTTTCGAGCGTAAGCTGAAGCGGATTCAGCGACATGAGTATTTTCCTTGTTGCGTTTAGGTCGCCATAAATGGCGACCCTACAAATTCACGTAGGGTGGCCATTCATGGCCACCGTTTAAATGGCCGCATTAATGCGGGGTGTAAATCAATGACGTTTATCGATGTGCTGCACCAACCGATCGCCGACCCATTGAATGCCGCTCACCAGCACAATCAGCACCGCGATCACTGCGATCATCACCGAGGTTTCAAAGCGCTGATAGCCGTAACGGATCGCCAGATCACCCAGTCCGCCGGCGCCAATCGCGCCGGCCATTGCCGAAGCGCCAATCAGCGCGACGAGCGTGACGACAAAACCAGACAGAATGCCGGGCAGCGCTTCCGGGATCAGCACATCCCAGACAATGCGCAACTTGCTGGCACCCATGGCGCGTACCGCATCAATCAACCCGCGATCGACATCACGCAGCGACACTTCCGCCACGCGCGCAAAGTAAGGCGTGGCGGTGATCGACAGCGGCACAATCGCTGCCCAGGTGCCGAGCGAGGTGCCGACCAGAAAACGGGTAAAGGGGATCAGCGCCACCAGCAGAATAATGAACGGCAGCGAGCGGAAGCTGTTGATGATCAAGCCCAGCACGCGATTAACGCCGCGATGCTCGGCGATGCCGCCGGGGCTGGTCATCACCAGAATCAGGCCAAGTGGCAAGCCCGCCACCAGCGAAAACAGGCCGGAAATCACCGTCATTAATACCGTTTCGCCTAACGCATTAAGTAAAAGATCAATCATGACTGGCGACATAGCCCACCAACTCCACTTGAGCCTGCTGCGCGTGCAGCCAGCTGAGAATCTGTTGCTCGTCGGCCGCGTTCGCCGCCGGGAGCGCGATAAAGAAACGCACCACCGCGTAGTGCTGGATGTGATCGATGCCGCCCTGCAGCAGGCGGAATTTGCCCGGCAGCGCACCGGCAAAGCGGGTGAGCAGATCGCCCTGCGCATCGTCACCGGCAAAGTGCACGCTGTAAATGGCATCGCCCTGCTTCTCATCGCTGAGGCGCGCGGCAATATTTTCCGGCAGCTGCGGCAGCAAACCGCGCAGCAGCGTGCGCGTCAATTGCGACCAGGGATGCGCAAACACCTGCCATACCGGACCTTGTTCAATGATTTCACCGGCATCGATCACCGCCACGCGATGCGCGACAGATTTGATCACTTCCATCTCATGGGTGATCAGCAGAATAGTGATGCCGAGTTTTTGATTCAGGGATTTGAGCAGCGCCAGAATCGAGCGCGTGGTTTCCGGATCAAGCGCGGAGGTGGCTTCGTCGCACAGCAGCAGCGCCGGGCTTGCCGCCAGCGCGCGGGCAATGCCAACGCGCTGTTTTTGGCCGCCAGATAACGCCGCCGGATAGCTTTGCGCTTTGTCCGCCAGCCCCACCAGCTCCAGCAGTTCCGCCACGCGCTGCTGGCGCTGCGCTTTATCCATGCCGGCAATTTTCAGCGGCAGCGCCACGTTCTGCGCCACCGTTTTGGCCGATAACAGATTGAAGTGCTGAAACACCATGCCAACGCGACTGCGCACCGTTTGCAGCTGTTTTTCCGACAGGCCGGTAATGTTGCGGCCTTCAATTTCAATGACGCCTTCATCAGGTTGTTCCAGCCCGTTGAGACAGCGAATCAGCGTGGATTTACCCGCGCCGCTGCGTCCAATCAGGCCAAGAATTTCGCCTTTCTGCACCGTCAACGAGATATCGCGCAGCGCCTGGGTTTGTCCAAAGCGACGTGACACGCCTTGCAGGCGCACCACGCTGCCGCTGTCGCGAAACTTCACCTGCGCCTCGTCATGGGCACTTTCCGCCACGCCGCGTTTCACGGCGGTAAAGGGCGTTTCGGCTGCTGAGAATAACGTCATCTTTATCGTTCCTTACCAGGCCGTTTCGCCCGTGCCTTTGTAGACCTTGTCAAACACGGTCTTCACGGCATCGTTCTGATAAGAAGCCACCAGCGTTTTCACCCATGGCGCGCTGACGTTCTCTTTCTTCACCGCAATAAAGTTGTTGTACGGGTTATCTTTTACCGGCTCCTGCGCAATGCGGTCTTCGGCGGTCAGGCCACTTTTCAGCGCCCAATCGGTGTTGACGACGGCGGCATCCAGATCTGGAACGGAGCGGCCGATGATGCCGGAATCCAGCTCTTTGATTTTCAGATGATGCGGATTGGCGGTGATATCCGCGGTGGTGGCCGCGATGCCGACGCCCGGCTTCAGTTTGATCAAGCCTTGTTGCTCAAGCAGCACCAGACCGCGCGCTTCGTTAGAGGGATCGTTGGGCACACCAATCACCGCGCCCTCTTTCAGCGCTTTCGCGCTTTTGACTTTCTTCGAGTAGAGACCTATCGGCCACACGGCGGTATCGCCGACGCGTACGATGTCGTAGTGATTCACCTTGATTTGGTTATTGAGGAACGGCTGATGCTGGAAGGCGTTGGCATCCACTTCGCCGTTTTGCAGCGCTTCGTTCGGCTGGTTGTAATCGTTGAAGATCACGGTTTTCACCGTTAAGCCTTTTGCCGCCGCCTGTTTGATCACTTCGCGCCAGACATCTTCATCTTCGCCGCTGATGATGCCGACTTTTACCGAGGTTTTATCCGCTGCGTGCGCGATGGATAACGGCGACAACGCCGCGCTGGCCAGCAGCAAAGCCCCAGCACTTAAAAAGAATTTATTTTTTACCGATGACAGACGTGTGTGCATAAAAAGCTTCCTAATCGTTATAATTGCGCGAGTCAAAATAAGCTGTCGTAACGACAGATGACCGCAGTATACGCAGTTGCTTATTCCTGCATTATGATTTATTCAGGAAAGCTATTCCTGAAAAGCATAAAGCCGCCGTGTGGCTCGCATCGCCACCAGCGAGAAAATGGCTGTGTTATCCTTTCCTTTTGATGGATTTATTACTGAGCTCTATGTCGGACACCACAACTAAACGCAAAAATGACCCTGAAGGGCTGAAGAAACGCATCCTTGCCGGTGCGCTGAAGATGTTCGCCGAGTTCGGCATGCAGGGCGCGCGGCTGGAGCAGATCGCTGAGCACGCGCAAACCACCAAACGCATGGTGGTGTACCACTTCAGCAATAAAGAGCAGCTCTATATTGAGGTGCTGGAGCAGGTGTATCAGGCGATTCGTGAGCACGAAACGGGCCTCAATCTCGCCGAGATGGAGCCGGAACTGGCAATGACCAAACTGGTGGAAGCCAGCTTCGATTACCACGTTTCCCACCCGGACTTTATGCGGCTGGTGTGTACCGAAAACCTGCTGCGCGGGCGCTACATCATGCAATCCGAACGTATCAAGGCATTGAATAAGAGTGCGCTCGATCTGCTGGATGACATTCTGACGCGCGGCCAGCAGCAAGGGCTGTTTATTGATGGGCTGGACACCGTCGACGTGCACCGCTTGCTCAGCAGCATTTGTGTGCACCACGTCTCTAATCGTTACACCTTTCACACGCTGTTCACGCCAAACGATAGCGAGGAAGACAGCATCCGTCGTAACCGTCAGTTAGCCGTCACCGCCACGCTGCGTTACGTGCGCAAAGCCCCGTAGACTGCGGCTTTGCAGTGATGGTCTACGCTTTAAATCCTGGGACCGTCACAGACCTCAATTTAAGGAACGCCGTAGTGAACAAAGACCCCCACCTTTATCCCTTACGCCATACGCACAATACTGACCAGGACAGCGCACTGTGGAACTGGGCGCAGAACACGGTGGTTGGTCAGCGCAGTCAGTTACAACAGCCGCAAACTGAACCGGAGTTACAACAACTGCTGCGCGCCGCCAGCGGCAAAGTGCGCGTACTGGGCAGTCGCTTGTCGCCGGGCCGCATGCTGGGCGTGAATGAGCAGGATTTGCTGCTGGATCTCAGCGCGTTCAATGGCGTGATTGCGCAAGATGCCGACAGCGTCACCTTTGCCGCCGGCACGCCGCTGGAGCAGGTTTACAGCACCTTAACCGAGATGGATCGCATGCTGGCTTCGTCCCCGGGTGTGATCGCGGTGCAAACGCTGGCGGGCGCGATGGCCACCGGCACGCACGGCCAGGGTTTGGCACAAAGCTCAATCGCCGATGAAGCGCTGCGCATCCGCATGGTGTTAGCCGACGGCAGCGTGCGTGAATTCGTGCGCGGCGAGCCCGATTTCGCCGCCGCGCAGGTTTCGCTCGGCACCTTAGGCATTGTTACCGCCGTGACGCTGCGTACCCGCCCTTTCCGCCTGTTTACCTGCCACAAGTTTGCCGTCTCCGCCGATACGCTGGAAAAGGATCTGGTGGAGTGGAATCAGCAGTATGAGATGAGCAAAGCTTGGTGGTTTGTCGATGACAACCTGATGCACGTATGGAACGCGCATGAAGCCAGCGACGAAGAGGCTGAAGCCTGGCATGCCAATCAGCGTGAGGTGATTGAGCATGGCGATGACACCGACAGCAGCCTTAATGAGACCATCGATCAGACGCTGGCACAGATGCATCGAGATACGCAGATTCACGGCAAAGGCGGCAAGCAGTTCCGCACCGTGACGCGCTTCCGCGATTTCACCGACATCAGTGGCGATATCTATCAGCTGTTTTGTCGCGGTATTGCCGTACCGCAGATCAACGTCGAAATCGGCGTGCCGCTGGAGAAAACGCCGCAGATTATCAGCAAGATCAAAGCGTGGTATGCCGAGAATCATCCGCATATGCACTATCCGATCATTCTACGTTGCACGGGCGCGTCTGAAGCCTGGCTCAGTCCGGCGTATCAGCACGCTACCTGCTTCTTCGGCTTCGTGGTCTATTACGCCGATGACGGTTCGCTGTCGCAGGATGGCCTGCATTTTCTCACTGAGGTGGAGAAGCTGCTGGCAGCCGAAGGCGGACGTCCGCACTGGGGCAAATATTACGACCCGCAGCGCTATCAGTGGCGCGATATCTATCCGCAGTGGGACGCTTTCCGCGCGGTGCGCAATCAGCTCGATCCGCAACGCCGTTTTAGCAATGACTATGTCACTGCTTTGTTTGATTAAGTTTGAGGGGGAGAAACCATGTTTGCATGGGTAACGCTGTTAACGCAGCCGGACTATTTTATTGGCGTGAAGGCGCTGCACCGCTCGCTGAAGCGCAGTGAAACCCGTTGGCCGCTGATTGTGATGGTCACCGATGCCATCGATCTGGAGACGCGTGAAGCCTTGCAAGCGCTGGGCTGCGTAATCCATCCGGTGGATCCGCTGATGCCAAATGCCGAACTGGAGCAGCATTACGCTTCGGCGCAGTTCGGTGAAGTGTGGAGCAAACTGCGCGCGTGGGAGTTGGTGGATTGCGAGCGCGTGGTGTTTCTCGATGCCGATATGCTGGTGCTGCGCAATATGGATGAGCTGTTTACGCTCGATCTGGGCAAGCATGCGCTGGCAGCGTGTCACGCCTGTCGCTGCAATCCCAACAAGATCGCTAGCTATCCGGCCAGCTGGCAGCCGGAGAATTGTCACTATACCTGGCAGGATCGCGGCGAACCGGAACCCTCCACGCTTGATCGCTATCTGAACGGCGGTTTCCTGGTGCTGAAGCCGGATCTGGCGGTGTTTGAGTGGCTGCAGGAGAAAGTGGCGGGCATTACCGATTTGCGTCGCTATCCGTTCTCCGAGCAGGATTTACTCAATGAAGTGTTCGAAGATCGCTGGCTGCCGCTTTCGTATAAATACAATGCGCTGAAAACTTTGCCATTCCAGCACAGCAAGATGTGGCGCGAAGATGAAGTGAAGAACCTGCACTTCATTCTGGCGAAACCGTGGAAACGCGATTTGAATCAGCCTGAATCGGAACGCGACCGTTATTACGCGCTGGATAAGCTGTGGTGGGCGTTGGCGGCGGAATAAAAAAAACAGCGCGATGATTATCGCGCTGTTTCATATGAATTGCGCATTACTGCGCGCCAGGTCGCCATGAATGGCGACCCTACGATTTATTGCGCTTTTGGCTCGCCCATCGCTTTCAACTTCTTCGACAGCTCGCGACGCTCTTTGGAGAGGTCAGCGTTTTTGATGATGTACTCATCAACGCGGTCTTCATAGTCCACACGCATGCTGGCGATAATTTCCTGCACCGCCTCGATGCTCATGCCTGGTTTGATGTATTCACTCAGGTTGTCCAGCAGCAGCACACGTTTCTGGTTATCACGGACTTTCTTCTCGTTATCCACGATTTCGCGCTGCAGTTTGTTTTTACGACGGAACATACGCACAAACTCCAGTACGTCCTGAAATGATTGCTTGGCATTTTCCATGTTGGCACCTTTCTTGAGGCCTGCGTCGGCAGGCGGAATAGTCATAACGTTTAGCTTAGCGGCTTGGCCGCCAGGGTTGCAATTCTCACCGCTAAATTCGGACTGGCGCTTATCTTAGCGCAAAGAAAGGGTGATTCACATTAAGTCATTGCCTGAGAAAACTATTTACGCAGCGCCAGACGCACTAAATCGGTCATACGCTCCAGCTGACGCGCCTGTTCAAGGCTCAGCCAGACGTAACCGTAAATCGCCGTGGTTTCAGAACGTCCGCTGCGATTGGCAATTAGCTGCTCCAGTTCCTGGGTGATCTCCTCCAGCGCGTGACTATTGGCGGTGATCTGCTCGGTTTCGCCTTTCACCATCAGCGTTGCCAGCGCATTCAACGTGTCTTCAGTCATCTGCTGGGTGCGACGCAGCGTGGGCGCGTTGAGCATAATCAAGTGGCTTTCACGTGACGACCACCATGCATCAATTTGCATCTGCATGGTGTTCACCATATTACGGTTAATCGTTTGGATTGCCTCAAACACCGATTTCGGAATGCGCGTCTCTTTGCTCGCCGGTTCCAGCAGCGCACGCATTTTGATCACGCCGCTCAGCAGTTTCTGGAAAGGTTTATTCAGCCGCGGTTTCTCCAGCAGATTGGCGGAGAAGCCGGTGTGATGCAGCTTGGCCATGGCGATAAATGCATCCGATAGCTGGATACGCCAATGCGTGTACGCGCGTTGCGCCCAGATGGCGCTAAACAGCAGCGCCATCAGCGAACCAAGAATCACGTCGCCGCCGCGCCACATGGCGATGGTGAAATCCCCGGCCGGTGCGCCTACCACCACGCCGAGCGTGATACCGATCAACAACGCCATGTAGGGATGCTTGCCCAGCGTCAAATAGCCGCAGACCACCATCACGATGGCGCACCACACCAGCATGACCGGCAGCGAAAATAGCTCAAGCTTGAGCGCGATTAGGCCGGATATCAGACCGGCGAAGGTGCCGCTAATACGCTGCACTACGCGCGGCAGCACGTTGCCCCAGGTAGAAATCGGCCCCATCACCACCACCAGCGTAATCAGCGGCCAGGTGCCTTCGGGAATGTCTGTGAGGCGTACAAACAGGAAGCACAGCACAAAAGCGATAGCGATGCGCACGCCGTGCACGGCGCGATAGTGGCGGTAGAACCAGAACTCAATCTGCGAGATGGGCTTGTCAGCGCGTAACATGGTTGTCCGGGAACGCTAAAAATTTGCGCGCTATGTTACCCTGGCAACGGCTGCATCATCAGGGTCGAACGCAATTATTTTTCGTGTTTTGCTGAAATACAACATGAGTGTTACATCTAATTTTCCCAATGGAAACATTGATGTAACGCAATGGGTTTGGTGCGGTTATTGATAAGGTCGCCATGAATGGCGACCCTACGGGTGCGGTTTTGTAGGGGCGCCATTTAGGGTGACCGCGTAATTTAATCAGCCACACGTACCGGAATATACATATCCACCAGCCAGTCGCCGCTATCGGATCCATCAGAAAGGTAATGCTCAAAGCACGGACGATTGTCCACTTGCCAGCCGCCCTGCGCATTTAAGCTATCGAACAAACTGCGCCACGCGCTGAAAAAATCGTTGTTGAGCACTTCAACACGCGCGTGAAAATAGCGGCCGCCCGGCAATAATCCTTTTTCGATATCGTCGCCCGCCGCCGGAATCACCTCTTCTGGCGCGGTAATCACCGTTTCCACGCGCAGCTCCTGCGGATTGCCGTAATAAATCGCCAGCCATTCGCCTTCAACCTTGTGCTCACTCACCCAACTTTTCAGCTGGTTAAAGCCGCGCGGCACGGTTTCCTGCCACGGACCTTGCAGATGGTAACCGAGCCAGCTTTGCGGATTACGTTCAACAATCGATGCTTTCATACCTTGCCTCTTATCAGCGGCAGAAACAGCGATTGTGCCATCACCGCCGCAGCACGGCGACGATGATGACGCGGAAATACGCGACGGATTACAGTTTCTGTTTCAAGTAATCGCTGATGCGCGTAATGATGCCAGCCTGATCAACCGCTTGCAGCGCGTAGAGCGGATAGCTTGCCAGCTGCTTATCTTTATCCATCACCTGAATTTCACCAATCTGCTCGCCCGCTTTCAGCGGCGCTTCCAGATCTTTGCGATCGATAACGTATTTCGCCATCACGTTGGCCACTTCGGTGCGCGGCAGCGACAGGTAAATATCCTGCGTGGTACCGACATCTACTTTATGCGGATTGCCGTACCAGACGTTTTCGCTGCCGATTTTTTTGCCTGCGTGGAACAGTTGCACGGTATCAAAGGTGTTTTGGCCCCACACCAGCAGCTTGCGCGCCTGATCTTCACGCCCTTTCGGGCTCTTGCCGCCCATGATCACCGCGATCAAGCGATGACGTCCGACGACGTTAGAGGCGATGATGTTGAAGCCAGCACTTTCGGTGTGGCCGGTTTTCAGGCCATCGACGTGCAGATTTTGATCCCACAGCAAGCCGTTGCGGTTGTTCTGGGTGATGCCGTTCCAGCTCAGGGTTTTCTCACCGTACATGGCGTAGAAATCGGGCTCGCCGCTGATGATAGCGCGCGACAGCACTGCCAGATCGCGTGCGGTGGTGTGCTGACCCGGCGCATCAAGGCCGTGCACGGTTTCGAAATGGGTGTGCGACAGACCGAGCTTCTGCACATAGCTGTTCATCATGGTAACGAAGCTGCCTTCGCTGCCAGCCACGTGATCCGCCAGCGCCACGCAGGCATCGTTACCCGAATCGATAATCACGCCACGCATCAGGTCGCGCACCGTGACCTGATCGCCCGGCTTGAGGAACATCAGCGAAGAACCTTTAAACACCGGATTGCCCGCACCCCACGCATCTTTGCCAATGGTGACTTTGTCATCGCGGCTGATTTTGTTCTGATCTATCGCGCGATCCACGACATAACCGGTCATCAGTTTGGTCAGGCTGGCCGGATTACGCTCTTCATCCGGATTGCCGGCAGTGAGAATTTGTCCGGTTGTGGCGTCCATCAGCACCCACGAAGCCGCATCAATCGGCGGTGGCGTCAGGGGAAATGGCATGCTGTCGTCGGCCTGCGCCAACGATGCCCAAATAATCATTCCAGATACAGTTACCAGCAGACGCCTTTTCAACACTTCTTCCTCAAAATCAAAAAATGAATTTACCGCCGCACGTTTTACGGCAAATAGCGCTTACAGATCTGAATAAATTGAAAAAAAGTATGAACTGCGCATAAATGCTGCGCGCCCGCTCGCAGCGAGGATGATCGAGGTTGTACTGCTATCCACGGACGACTATCCTGTGCGTTGATTCTCCATTGCCAGGATAACGCCGTGCCCGCCTCTGAGTTCACCTTCTTATTTCACGATTATGAAACCTTCGGTAAAAGCCCGTCGCTGGACCGTCCTGCGCAGTTTGCGGGCCTGCGTACCGACAAAGAATTCAACGCGGTAGGTGAACCGCAGGTGTTTTATTGCCAGCCAGCGGACGATTATTTGCCGCAGCCGGAAGCGGTGATGATCACCGGCATTACGCCGCAAACCGCCAAAGCGCGTGGCGTAACAGAAGCGGCGTTTGCCGAACGCATTCACGGCCTGTTTAGCGAGCCGCAAACCTGTGTGATTGGTTACAACAATGTGCGCTTCGACGATGAAGTGACGCGCAATATCTTCTATCGCAACTTCTATGATCCGTACGGCTGGAGCTGGCAAAACGGCAATTCACGCTGGGATTTACTCGATGTGATGCGCGCCTGCTACGCGTTGCGCCCGGAAGGCATTGAGTGGCCAGAAAATGACGATGGATTTCCAAGCTTTAAGCTGGAGCATCTCACCAAGGCTAATGGCGTGGCGCACGAACAGGCGCACGATGCGATGTCGGACGTTTATGCCACGCTGGCGATGGCGAAACTGGTGAAAGAGAAGCAGCCGAAGCTATTTGAGTTTCTGTTTACCCATCGCAACAAACAGAAACTGATGACGCTGATTGATATCCCGCAGATGAAACCGCTGGTGCACGTCTCCGGCATGTTCGGCGCGGCGCGCGGTAACACCAGCTGGATTGTGCCGCTGGCGTGGCATCCGGATAACCGTAACGCGCTGATTGTCGTTGATTTGGCCGGTGATATGTCGCCGCTGCTGGAGCTTGGGTCAGATGAACTGCGTGAGCGTTTGTATACCCGTCACAGCGATTTAGGCGATCTGCCTGCGGTGCCGATCAAGCTGGTGCATATTAATAAGTGTCCGGTGCTGGCGCCCGCGAGCACGCTGCGTCCGGAAGATGCCGCACGCCTGAATATCGATCGTCAGCAGTGTCTCGCTAACCTTAAGCTGCTGCGCGAACACGCGGAAATACGTGAGAAAGTGGTGGTGCTGTTTGCCGACGCCGAACCGTTTACGCCTTCGGATGATGTGGATGCGCAGTTGTATGACGGTTTCTTCAGCGACGCCGATCGCGCGGGTATGAATATTATCCGCCAGACGCCGCCGCAAAACTTACCGGCGCTGGATTTGAGCTTCGAAGATAAGCGCATTGCTAAGCTATTGTTCCGCTATCGCGCACGTAATTTCCCTGGCACGCTGGATGACGCTGAGCAGCAGCGCTGGTTGCAGCATCGCCGCGAAGCGTTGAATGCTGAGCGCGTGCAGGCATTCCTGCTGGAGCTGGAGTCGCTGGCGAGTTTGCATGAAGGCAATGCGGAGAAGATGGCGCAGCTGAAGGCGCTGTATTTGTATGCGCAGGAGCTGGTGTCTTAGTTTGTCCTCTGCGGTTTGATGCCCTCACCCCGACCCTCTCCCACGGGAGAGGGAGATGCTGCCGTATGCCTGCTCCGATCGGTTCCCTCTCCCGCTCGCGGGAGAGGGTTAGGGTGAGGGAAAACCCTTAAATCATCCCCCACACCAGCCACGTCAGCGCGAAACCGCTCAGCCCCATCACCGTAGTCAACACCGTCCACGTCTTCAGGCCATCAGCTACCGACAGGCCCAAATAGCGCGTCACCACCCAGAACCCCGCATCATTCACGTGCGACAACCCCAAGCCGCCGAAACAGGCCGCCAGCGTTACCAGCACGCGCTGCATATCCGTTACATCGCCCACCGCCTGGCTTAGCAAACCACTGGTGGTTAAAATGGCGACCGTTGCCGATCCCTGCGACGCACGTAGCGCCAGTGACAAAATAAACGCAGCTGGCACCAGCGGCAGATGCAAGGTTTCCAGCGTCAGCGCCAGCGCTTTGCCCACACCCGACTCCACCAGAACCTTACCAAAGGCACCGCCCGCACCCGCCACCAGAATAACGCTGGCAGAGCTGGGAATCGCACGTCCGGTGAGGTCTTCTAACTTCTCTTTGCTCCAGCCGCGACGCACGCCAAGCAGCCACGCCGCCAGTCCCAGCGCAATCAGCAGTGCAATCGCTGGCGTCCCAATCACCGTCATCACCGAACGCAGCGTGCTGCCTTCTGCTAACGTGGTGTGTGCTACCGTTCCCATCACGATCAACAGAATCGGCACGACAATCAGGCCGGTAATGGTTAGCGCACCCGGCGGTGGCGCGTCGTTTTTCGGCTTGCCTTCCGGCTTCGCCAGCTGCAACTGCTCCAGCACATCGACGGAAAGGTGATATTGACGCAGGTTCATCGCTTTTGCGACGTAGTAACCGACGATACCGACCGGAATCGAGATCAGGATACCGAGCATCATCAGCCAGCCCATGTCGGTATGCAAAATCCCTGCAGCCGCTGCCGCGCCCGGATGCGTTGGCAGCGCTACGTGCACCGTCAGCATCACGCCCGCCATTGGCAAGCCAAACTTCAGCGGTGATACGCGTGCCACTTTGGTGAAGCCATAAATCAACGGAATCACGATGATGAAGCCAACTTCGAAGAACACCGGAATACCGAGGATAAACGCCGCCATGGTCAGCGCCGCCACGGTACGCTTGATGCCCAGCGATTTACTGAAGCGTTGTGCCAGCGACTCCGCACCGCCCGAGGCTTCAATCACTGCGCCGAGCATCGCCCCCAGCACGATGATAATGGTGATATGCCCCAGCAAGTTACCCATCCCGCTAAAGATGGTTTCCATGATTTTGTCGGCGGGAATGCCAGTGGCAATCGCCACCAGCAGGCTGACAATCAGCAGCGCCACAAAGGGGTGAACTTTGGTTTTAATCACCAGCAACAGCAAAATCACGATGCTGGCGGTAGCGATAGCTAACAACAACGCGGTTGACATGATAATCCTCTATTTTATAAGTATTTTTAGGGTACAGCTTTCTCTGGTATTGGCAGATTCAGATATGACTTATCCAACACAGCGGATAGGCCGCTGCGTTGGCGATAAACAAGAATTTATTTGGCGTAAGGCGCGAACCAGCCAAGGCCCGCTTCGGTGCGGCCACGCGGGATATATTCACATCCCACCCAACCGTCGTAGCCCACTTCATCCAGCAGGTTAAACAGATAGGAATAGTTGATTTCGCCTTCATCCGGTTCGTGACGGTGCGGCGCAGAAGCAATCTGGATATGGCGATAACGACCGGCGTATTCGCGAATCAGATGCGTCAGATTGCCGTCCACCAACTGCGCATGGAACAGATCGAGCTGGGTAAAAACGTTGGGCCGATCGATACGCGCCATCATCGCCAGCGTCTGATACTGGCTGGCGTAGAGATAATTCGGCTTAGTGACTGGATTAAGCGCTTCCAGCAGCAGGCGAATGCCGTGCGGCGCAAAACGCTCGGCGGCATAGTGCATGTTACGCACGAAAGTCTCTTCATAGGCTGCACGATCGGCACCGTTTGGCACCGTTGCCGCCATCACATGCACCTGCTGGCAGTTGAGCGCCAGCGCATACTCCAGCGCCCGATCGATATCGGCACGCGCTTCCTGTTCACGGCCCGGAATAGCGGAAACGCCCCACTCGCCCGCCTGCACGTTGCCTGCGGCGGTGTTAAACAGCACCAGTTCCAGCTGATGTTTTTCCAGCTCGGCTTTAATCACCTCGGCCGGAAACTCATACGGGAACAGGAATTCAACGGCGCGAAAACCGGCGTTGGCCGCGGCGGCAAAGCGTTCGATAAACGGCAGCTCACCGAACTGCGTTGATAAATTGGCTGCAAACTTAGGCATTAGAAATTCCTCAATTCCGCGACTTCGCTATCGGTCAGATAACGAATCGAGCGGTCGCCGAGCGTAAACATCAGGCGCGCGGTCTCTTCCAGTTCTTCAGTGTTATTGGCGGCTTCGCGCAGGGATTTGCCCACCACCACCGGACCATGATTGGCCAGCAGGAAGGCGTTATAGCGCGAGGCCAGATTGGCCAGATCGTCTGCCAGGCGCTGATCGCCCGGCTTGTAATACGGCACCACCGGCACATCGCCGACGCGCATCACCACATACGGCGTGAACGGACGAATACAGTTCTCGCTGTCGAGATTGTTGAGGCAGGAGAGCGCCGTCAGATAGTGGCTGTGCAGATGCACCACCGCTTTGCACGCGGGATTGTTCAGGTAGAGCGCGCGGTGAAAAGCCACCTCTTTCGACGGCTTGTCGCCGGAGATCCATTCGCCCTGAATCGTCACTTTCGACAGGCGATCGGCCTGCAGCTCGCCGAGGCAGGAGCCGGTTGGCGTCGCCAGCAAGTTGCCATCCTCCAGCAGCAGCGACAAATTGCCCGCTGAACCGGTGGCGTAACCGCGCTGAAAGAAGGACGCGCCGAGCTGTACCATTTCTTCGCGTGCTTGTTGTTCCGTCATGCTGAAAACTCCTGTTGTGCGCGGGCAAAGAACTGTTCGTCGCCAAAGTTGCCGGATTTCAGCGCCAGCGACAGCGGCTGATGGATATCGCGCACCCACGGCACGCCCGGCGAAATCATTGGGCCAATGTGGAATGCGGTGACGCCAAGGCTTTGTGCCACCACGCCCGAGGTTTCACCACCGGCGACGATAAAGCGCTGCCAGCCACGGCTTTTCAGCTCCCGCGTTACCGCAGCAAACAGCTGCTCAACCGCTTCACTGCTGCGCGCCGCGCCGTATTGCTGCTGAATCGCCTGCAGCTGCTGCGCATCGGCGGTAGCAAACAGCAAGGGCGCCAGATCGGGCTGATGATGCGCTTCCACCCAATCACATAGTTCCTGTGCATAGCTTTCAGCGTTATCGAGGCAGCGCTCCACCAACACTTCGTGCGATGGCGCTAGCTGGCGATACGCCTGCACCTGACGATTGGTCATCTGCGAGCAGGAGCCCGAGATCACCACCGCGCGCTCGCCTTGTGGACGTCCGGCTTGTTCAGCGTCGCTATTCTGCTGCTGCGTCGCCCAGGCGCGGGCGATACCGATCGCTAATCCTGAACCGCCCGTCACCAGACACATTTCTTTCAACGCTTCGCCCTGCGTCAGCAGATGCTGCTCGTGCAGCGCGTCCAGCACCACATAGTTGATGCCCTGCGCCTTCAAGGTATCCAGCTGGGCACGCACCGCATCGGCACCTTGATCCAGCTGAGTCGCGTTGATCACCGCCGCCTTGCCCTTAGCCTGACGCGTCATTAAACGCACCAGATTGCTGTCGGTCATTGGCGTTACCGGATGGTGGCGCATGCCCGATTCGGACAGCAGCTGATCGGCGACAAACAGATAGCCCTGATACACCGTACGACCGTTAACCGGCAGCGATGGCGAGATCACCGTTTGCGTTTCGCCTAACGCCGCCAGCAACGCATCAGTAACCGGACCGATATTGCCCAGCTCGGTGCTGTCGAAGGTGGAGCAATATTTGAAGTAAAAACGATCGCAGCCCTGCTGTTGCAGCCACTTCAGCGCCGCCAGCGACTGATCGATCGCCTGATGCGTCGGGCAAGAGCGCGACTTCAGGCTGATCACTATCACCTGCGCGCTCAGCTCGTCATGACTTTCCGGCACCCCGTTGAACTGAATGGTCGGCAGACCGTTTTGCACCAGGAAGCTGGCGATGTCGGTCGCTCCGGTAAAATCGTCTGCAATGACGCCTAAACGCATGATTACTGCTCCTTCGCCTGCGGCAGCGTGATGCCGCTGAAGATCTTGATCACCGCGCTATCATCTTCACGACCGTGACCGGCGTTGCTGGCTTCGGTAAACATGTTGAGCGCAGTGGAGGCCAGCGGCAGCGGGAAGTGCAGCGACTTGGCGGTGTCCGCCACCAGATTGAGATCTTTAACGAAGATATCGACTGCTGATTTCGGCGAATAATCGCCATCCACCACGTGACGCATGCGGTTCTCAAACATCCACGAGTTACCGGCGGCGTTGGTGACCACGTCATACATGGTATCGAGTGGAATACCGGCGCGGGCGGCCAGCGCCATCGCTTCAGCGCCCACGGCAATGTGCACGCCCGCCAGCAGCTGGTGAATGATTTTGACGGTTGAGCCGAGACCGATTTCGCTGCCCACGCGATAGACTTTCGCCGCCACCGCATCCAGCACCGGCTTCAGCAGGGCAAAAGCTTCGTCGCTGCCGGAGGCCATCACGGTCATCTCGCCAACCGCTGCTTTAGCTGCGCCGCCGGAAACCGGGGCATCCAGCATCAGCAACTGATGCTGCGCCAGCTGTTGTTCAATCGCCTGCGCATCCTGTGAAGAGATGGTAGAAGAGACCATTACCACGGTGCCGGGCTTGAGCTGCGCCGCCACGCCGTTTTCACCAAACAGAATCGCTTTAACCTGCGCGGCGTTGACCACCAGCAACAGCACCGCATCGAGTTCGGCGGCAAAGCGGGCAGCGGAGGTTTGCGCATCACGCGCACCGGCCTGACGCAGGGTTTCCAGCGCCTGCGGATTGAGATCAACACCCCAGGTATTTAATCCTGCACGGATGCAAGACTGCGCTGCACCCATGCCCATGGAACCTAAACCAATCACGCCGATGTTATTCACGGTTGCTGACACAGCAAACCTCCATTGTTAATTTAAGTGATAATTTGTTCATTGGTGTTAAGTCTGCCGCAGTCAGTGGCGAATAAACGTGCGTTATCTCACAAAAATTAACTTCACCGCGCAACGCTTAACAGGGATTCACAGGCGGAGTTTAGCGCGCCGCACCCAGCTGATACGGGATTTCTGCTTACATATCGGGAAGATAAATTGTGCTGCGAGCTGTGAATCGATGATCTACAATGTGAAAAAATGATAATTCAGGGAGAGCAATGTGATTCCGGTTGAACGTCATCAACAAATTTTAGCGCTGGTTGGCGAACGCGGCGTGGTCAGCATTGCCGAGCTGACTGAGCGGTTGGGTGTGTCGCATATGACGATTCGTCGCGATGTGCAGAAGCTGGAAGAGCAAGGTGCAGTATTGTCTGTTTCGGGCGGCGTGCGCTCGGCGGATCGCCTGGCGGCGGAGCCGTCGCATCTGGCGAAAACCAATATGTACAGCGGCGAGAAGATGGCGATTGGTCAGTATGCCGCACGTCATATTCCGCGCAATAGCTGCATCTATCTCGATGCCGGCACCACCACACTGGCGCTGGCGCGTGAGTTAGTAGAGCGTGATGACTTGCTGGTGGTGACCAATGATTTCGTGATTGCGCGCCTGCTGATGGAGAGCAGCGGCTGCAAACTGATTCACACCGGCGGCACGGTGTGTCGTGAGAACCGTTCCAGCGTCGGTGAAGCCGCTGCACGTAGTTTGCGCCAGCTGGCGATCGATATCGCATTTATCTCCGCGTCCTGCTGGGGCCCGCGCGGACTGTATACGCCGGATGAGGATAAAGTGCCGGTCAAGCAGGCGGCGAGCGATGTCAGTAGTAAGCGCGTATTGCTAAGCGACAGTTCGAAGTACAACAAGATTGCGACGCATCTGGCATTGCCGCTGGAGCGCTTTGATACGTTGATTACGGATGCGGAGTTGAGTAAAGCGGGACGCGAAGCGTTGAGTGCGGGGAGTTGGGAGTTGGTGTTGGCGAGTTGAGTTTTTATGACTGTGCACGCTGTCCCCCTCCTCGGTCTGTGCTCGCTGTCCCCCTCCTCGGTCCTCCCCCATAAATGGGGGAGGAAGATGCTGCTATATGCTAGATCAGGCGTTGCATGTGGCAGCGTCTCCTTCCCCCGCTTGCGGGGGAAGGCCGGGATGGGGGACAGCGACGTCGATCAAATCACACTTCTTCGCTGAACTGCGGAACCGGGTTGCGGAAGGTGCGGGTAACAAACGCGAGGTAAATAATACCAATCGCTGCCCACACCAGGCCGAGCACCATTGAGGTCTCTTCCAGATTAATCCACAACGCACCGACTGTCAGGGCACCCATCACCGGCAGCACCAGATAGTTGAGGTGATCTTTCAGCGTCTTGTTACGCTTCTCACGGATCCAGAACTGCGCAATCACCGACAGGTTCACAAAGGTGAATGCGACCAGCGCACCGAAGTTAATCAGCGCAGTTGCGGTGACCAGGTCGAAGTTGATTGCCAGCAGCGCCACACCGCCTACCAGCAGCACGTTCAGTGACGGCGTGCGGTAAGTCGGGTGAATAAAGCCAAAGAAACGCTGTGGGAATACGCCATCACGGCCCATCACGTACATCAGACGCGAAACGCCTGCGTGCGCCGCCATACCGGATGCCAGCACCGTCACCACCGAGAAGATCAGAATGCCAATCTGCAGCGCTTTACCCGCCACGAACAGCATGATCTCTGGCTGTGAAGAGTCCGGATTGGTGAAGCGTGAAATGTCCGGGAAGTACAGCTGCAGGAAGTATGAGACACCGATAAAGATCACACCACCAATCAGCGCGGTGAGGAAAATCGCGCGCGGGATAGTGCGTTCAGCATCTTTGGTCTCTTCTGACAGCGAACTGATACCGTCAAAGCCGAGGAACGAGAAGCAAAGAATGGTCGCACCGGTAATCATCGGTACCACATGTGCGTTCTCAGACCAGAACGGTTTGCTGCTGGTCAAGGTTCCTGCGCCAACACCGTGTGCCACACCGTAAATCACCATGCCGGTGATCACTACCATCACCACCACTTGCAGCACCACGATCACGCTGTTGAAGTTGGCAACGGTTTTGATTCCACGCAGGTTAGAGATGGTCATAAAGGCCACCAGCAGCACCACGAAAATCCACGACGGAATGCCCGGTACCAGCGTCTCAAAGTAGCTTTTCGCCAGCAGGATGTTGATCATCGGCATGAACAAGTAGTCCAGCAGTGATGACCAGCCCACCATAAAGCCGACGTGCGGACTGATTGCCTTCTGAGCATAGGTGTAAGCGGAGCCCGCAGATGGGAAGCGGCGTACCAGCTTGCCGTAGCTCACGGCAGTAAACAGAATCGCGATCAGGGCGAAAGCATAAGCGGTTGCGACGTGGCCGTCGGTCAATCCAGACACGATACCGAAGGTATCAAACAGGGTCATTGGCTGCATATACGCCAGGCCCATCATGACAACCGGGATCAAGGTCAGGGATTTTTTCAGGTGTGCACGCTGAGGTGCGGCAGAGGTGTTAAGCGACATTGTTCAGGCCCCCGCAGACGACAACCGCGATCGGTTGGGCTACAGGGCTACTGCGCAATTTGCTGCAGTGAGAAGTGATATAAGAGTTTGCGATTGTCGCGGCGCCGTAGTCATCACGGAAGCGAGAACCAGCCTGCGCTGGTGCAATGTTAAACAGTCCCATCTTTGTTTTCCTCAAATCTCACGCACAAGCGTGTTTGTCAGTATCTATCTATCCGGATGCGTGTCCGGCCTCGTTTGAAAGTCAGTGAGTACATCATGCAAAAAAATAACCGACGGGATAAGCGTCGGTTATGTTTCTCATTTTGCAGGGCGCGTATTTTGCCCCAACTTATGCCATCGGCACAAGACGTTAGATCAAATCTTCCTGCGTCAGGCGTTCTTCAGCATCCAGTCGATTTCTGTTGAGGTGATTAAGCGCTCAAACTGCATCAATTCATACTGTTTGCAGCTGTGCCACACCCCGCTGAAACGCTCGCCCAACAGCTTCTGCAGCGGGTAGCTATTCTCGAATTCATACAGCGCATCGCTCTGCCGAATCGGTAATGCCAGCCCTTCTGCTTCATGTCCATTGCCCTGCACCGGATGCGGTAAGGGTAGCTGATTATCCAGACCGTGCAAAATACCGGCAAGAATAGTTGACACCACCAGATAGGGATTTGCATCCGCGCCAGCCACGCGATACTCAATGCGATGGTTATCCGCATCGCCACAAGGCACGCGCAACGCCACCGTGCGGTTGTTATGTCCCCACGATGCCTGTAATGGCACATAAGCTTCCGGCAGAAAGCGACGATAGGCGTTCACGTTCGGCGCCAGCAGCGCCATTGAGGCTGGCATCAGATCGATCATGCCCGCCAGCGCACGTTTCATCAGCGGCGAATCGCTACCGTCATCCAGTGCGAAGGCGTTGTGATCGGCGGCATCCAGCATGCTGATGTGCACATGCATGCCGCTGCCCGCGTACTCTTCGTAAGGTTTAGCCATGAATGTGGCGGTCATGCCGTGATTTTCCGCCACCTGACGCACCAGCCGTTTCAGCTGAATGGCGTGGTCGCAGGCTTTCAGCACGTCGCGCGTATGATGAAGATTAATTTCGAACTGACCGGGCGAAGCTTCCGCTAGTGCGCCATCGGCGGGAATGCCTTGCAGCTTGGCTAAATGGTCGATATCCCGCAGCACGTCGGCGAAGTGATCGAGATTATCCACCGAATAGACCTGGCTCTGCATATTGCGTTCATCACTGCCCGGCGAACACGGCGGCTGAATAAAACCTTCGGCATCGCGCTTTTTATCCACCAGATAGAACTCCAGCTCTACCGCTACCACCGGGAACAATCCTCGATTGCGCAGCTGTTGCCACAGCCGATTGAGGACATTACGGGGTTCAACGTCAAAGGGAGTGCCATCTTGGTTACACATGGTCAGCAACAGCTGGGCGATATGCGAGGGATCGGCGGCAGAAGGAATTAAGGTTCCGGGAACCGGCATGCAGAGGTGGTCGGGTTCGCCCAGTGACTGACCAAGTCCGGCGTCTTCGACGGTATTACCGAGAATATCCATCGCGAAAACGGAGGCCGGGAAGTAACACCCTTTTTCCAGTTTTGCCAATGCGGAGATGGGAATGCGTTTACCGCGAAATACCCCATTTAAATCATTAAGAAGAATATCGACATATTGCGTTTCAGGATGGCGTTCCAGCCAGGTTTTGACCTCCAGCTGGAACGCGCTTGTTCGTTTCTCTTCACTGTGTCGTGTGAAGTCTTCTACTTCTACGAGGTTCGTCATGATCCCACCCGCCCTTTACCGTTTAATATTGGTGCGCGTAATGCTCAAAATAACAGCCACTCCTCTAACATAGCTCTAACGCAAAAAGTGTGCAAATGTAACAAATCTGTTTGAGGAATGAACGATCGGTTGCTAGATTGACAAAATATTGCACACTTTACAGGCCAGCCGCGCATTTCCGGCGAAAATATTGAACAGCAACGCGGAGACGTTATGGGCATTATTTTTGACAAGCCCTTGATTGGCGTAGTGATGTGCCAGAACTTAATCGGCAACCATCCGGGGCAAACGGTTCACAACAAATATCTCGACGCTATCGTGCTCGCCGGTGGCGTGCCGCTGCCATTGCCGCATCAACTGATGCAGGCGCCTCATCTATTAGAAAACAGTATGACCGTGCTGGATGGCATTTTGCTGACCGGCAGCCCCAGCAACATCGAACCCTGGCATTACGGCGAAGACGGTAAAGAAGCGCATGCCGATCCGGCGCGCGATCGCCTCGCCTTCGGGCTTATCACACATGCGATCGGTAAAAAGATGCCGATGTTCGGCATCTGTCGTGGCCTGCAGGAGCTGGTGGTGGCCAACGGCGGTGCGCTGCATCGCCAGCTGCATATGACGAATCTATTCAAGGAACACCGCGAAAACGATGCGCTGTCGCTGGATGAGCAATATGCGCCGGTGCATGACGTGCTGCCAGAAGTGGATGGCGTGCTGAGCCAACTGCTGGGCAGCGCCGAACCCTTTGCGGTCAATTCGCTGCACGGACAAGGCATTCGCGAAACCGGCCCGCTGCTGCGCGTGGAAGCGCGCGCACCCGACGGACTGATTGAAGCCGTTAGTTTGCCAAAGCACCCTTTCGCCCTTGCGGTGCAATGGCATCCGGAGTGGCATTCCGACCGCGATCCGATCTCGCGCCGTTTGTTTACGGCCTTTATCCACGCCGCTGTCTGTTATCACAAGGAAAAACAGCCATGAATGATGCCACTCTGGCACCCGGACGTCGCTTATCGCAGATCCGGCAGGAGTTGGGATTGTCTCAGCGTCGCGTCGCTGAGTTATCAGGTTTAACGCACAGTGCCATTAGCACCATCGAACAGGACAAAGTGAGCCCGGCCGTCAGCACCTTACAAAAGCTGCTGAAAGTTTACGGGTTATCGCTGTCGGAGTTTTTCTCCGAACCCAAAATCAATGCCACGCCGCGCGTGATTGTGCGCCCGGAAGAGTGCGTGGAGATCGGCAGCCTTGGCGTATCGCTGATGCTGATCGATAACGGTGCCGCGCGACGCGCGCTGGCGATGCTGCTGGAGCGTTATGAACCCGGCGCCAGCACCGGCGAGAAGTTACGCCATCCGGGTGAGGAAACCGGCACGGTGCTGGAGGGTGAAATCACGTTGGTGGTGAATGGCCAGAGTTACCATCTCTATCGCGGTGAAAGCTATGTAATTGATACCGGCTTGCCGCACAGTTTTACCAATACCTCAGATCAGCCGTGTCGCATTGTTAGCGCGCATACGCCCGCCAATTTCTAAGGTTTCGCGCTTAAGGAGGATGTAATGCAACATGTGGGAAGTTATTACGCCGCTACCGCCAACGCGCATGAGCCGTGGCCGGAGCTGCAAGAATCAGTTCAATGCGATGTTTGCATTATCGGCGGCGGATTTACCGGACTTTCGTCCGCGCTGTTTCTCACCGAAGCAGGTTACGACGTGGTGCTGCTTGAAGCGGCGAAAATCGGCTTTGGCGCCAGCGGCCGCAATGGCGGCCAGGTCGTCAACTCCTACAGCCGTGACGTGGATGTGATTGAGCAGCGCTACGGCAAGCAAACTGCACAAATGCTCGGCAGCATGATGTTTGAAGGCGCGGAGATCATTCGCGATCGCATCGACCGATATGCCATCGCCTGCGACTATCGTCCTGGCGGCATTTTCGCCGCACTGAATCAGCGGCAAATGGGCCATCTGCGCAGCCAAAAAGCACTGTGGGCGCGCTACGGTAATCACGATTTGGAATTGCTCGACGAACGTGGCATTCGGCGCGAAGTGGCGACCGATCGCTACGTCGGTGGCTTGCTGGATAAACGCGGCGGCCATCTGCATCCGCTTAATCTGGCGCTGGGTGAAGCCGAAGCGATTCGCCGTCACGGCGGACGCATTTATGAGCAGTCAGCGGCGATTGAAGTGAAATACGGCGCACCGCATCGCATAAAAACCGCTAAGGGCGAAGTCAGCGCCACCTTCGTGATTTTTGCCGGCAACGCCTATTTGCCGTCGCAGCTTGAACCGCGCCTGACGCGCAAAAGCATGCCGTGCGGCTCGCAGATCGTCACCACCGAACCTTTAACGCGCGATCAGGCGCTGGGTTTGCTGCCGAACAATTACTGCGTTGAAGATTGTAACTACCTTCTGGATTATTTCCGCCTCACCGCCGATAACCGCCTGCTCTACGGCGGCGGCGTGGTGTATGGCGCGCGCGAGCCGGATGACATTGAAGCGCTGATTCGTCCCAAGCTACTGCGCACCTTTCCGCAATTGCGGGATATCAAAATCAGCCACCGCTGGAGCGGCAATTTCCTGCTTACGCTGTCGCGCATGCCGCAGTTTGGCCAGGTTGAGAAGAATGCGTTCTTTATGCAGGGCGACAGCGGGCATGGCGTGACCTGTACGCATCTTTCGGGGAAGTTGATTGCTGAAGTGTTGCGTGGGCATGCGGAGAGATTTGATGCGTTCGCGAAATTGCCACATCTGCCGTTTCCAGGTGGGAGACGGTTTAAGGTGCCGCTCACCGCGATGGGAGCGGCTTGGTATGCGCTGAGGGATCGGTTTGGGGTTTGATCTGCTGCGTGCTGATGCCCTGACCCCAGCCCTCTCCCACAGGGAGAGGGAGCAAAACATTCCCTCGCCCGCTTGCGGGAGAGGGTTAGGGTGAGGGGAAAATCACTCCAGCGGCATTTTCATCGGGTCATCATAGGTGTACTCAAACCCCAGCTCATTAGCGATTTTCGAGCCATCAATCACCTTCCCGTTAGAACGCTCCGGCTCCGCCACAAACGTCGGCGGCTCCAGCCCCAGCTGCTTCGACACGCTGGGATAAAAGCTGTCGCGCGACGGGTGTTTCGATGCACACAGATTGTAAATATGCCCGCCTTTCGGGGTTTGCAGCAGGAGGACAATCGCGTCAACCACATCATCGAGATGCACCAGATTGACCGCATGACCGCCATTTTCCAGTCCGGTTTTGCCCGCGAGGAAACGACCTGGATGACGATTCGGTCCTACTAATCCGGCGAGGCGCACAATATCCACGCTGGTGCCGGGCAGATCGTACAGCCAGTTCTCCAGCTCCACCAGCGTTTTGCCCGCTATAGTTTCCGGCTGCAGCGGGCTGGTCTCTTTCATTACCCCTTCTCTACTGCCGTACACCGACGAAGAACTGGTGAAAATGATGCGCGGCACTTTCTTCGCTAGCGCGGTGTCCACCACGTTCTGCACCGCCTGCATGTAATCTTCACCGCCTTTTACCGTGCGACTGGCGGGCAAGGTCACCACCAGCGCATCGACGGACATCAGCGTATCTAACTCTTCGGCTTCACACTCCAGCTCGGGCGTCAGCACCAGTTGGAAGGCTTCGATGCCACAGCGGCGTGCGGCGTCTACGCCATCCGGCGAGGTTTTACTGCCGGTGACTTGCCAGCCGCGTGCCGTTAGCGCCATCGCCAGCGGCATCCCCAGCCATCCCAGACCTACAATCGCGACCTTTTTCATATCGACTCCTGCTATGGGCTCACACTTCATCTTAGTGCGGCCAGATGTGCCAAACCAGCGCAAACTGTTTCGGGAGATTCCGGAAATTGACGGTTAAAAAAGGGTTGCCAATTGTCACCATCTTCGTTAGGTTATTCAGCACGCAAATGAATACTCATTCAGCAACGGAATTTACTATGACACGCGTTCAGTTCAACCACCATCATCACCATCATCCTGACTAGTCTTTCAGGCGATGTGTGCTGGGAGACGATTAGGATCTTCCAGTGGTGCGAACGCAAAGAGAGCCCCCGGAAGATCATCTTCCGGGGGTTTTTTTATGGGCGAACGCAAACCAACACGTTCAGACAGGATTGAATAAGAGGACAGGAACCATGTTAGATAACACCCGTATTCGCATAGCTATGCAGAAATCTGGCCGTTTAAGTGATGAATCTCGTGAACTGCTGGCACGCTGCGGTATCAAAATCAACCTTCAGCAACAGCGTCTGATTGCGTTTGCGGAGAACATGCCGATCGACATCCTGCGTGTGCGCGATGACGATATTCCTGGCCTGGTGATGGATGGCGTCGTCGATCTCGGTATCGTCGGTGAAAACGTGCTGGAAGAGGAGCTGCTGAACCGTCGTGCTCAGGGCGAAGATCCGCGTTACTTCACGCTGCGTCGTCTGGATTTCGGCGGTTGTCGCCTGTCGCTGGCAATGCCGGTTGATGAAGAGTACACCGGCCCGCAATGCCTGAATAACGCCCGCATCGCCACATCTTATCCACACCTGCTGAAGAAATACCTCGATAAACAAGGCGTCGCCTTCAAATCCTGTCTGCTGAACGGTTCTGTTGAAGTTGCACCACGCGCTGGCCTGGCCGATGCGATTTGTGACCTGGTTTCAACCGGCGCCACGCTGGAAGCTAACGGTCTGCGCGAAGTCGAAGTGATCTACCGTTCTAAAGCGGTGCTGATTCAGCGCGACGGCGAACTGCCGGCCGCCAAGCAAGAGCTGGTCGACAAAATGATGACGCGTATTCAGGGCGTGATTAAAGCGCGTGAATCCAAGTACATCATGCTGCACGCGCCAAGCGAGCGTCTGGATGAAGTGATTGCGCTGCTGCCGGGCGCGGAGCGTCCAACCGTGCTGCCGCTGGCCGGTGATGTCAGCCGCGTGGCAATGCACATGGTCAGCAGCGAAACGCTGTTCTGGGAAACCATGGAAAAACTGAAGTCGCTGGGTGCCAGCTCGATCCTCGTGCTGCCAATCGAAAAAATGTTGGAGTAACACGATGAGCACTCTGATGACACCCATTGATTGGCAGCAATGCAGCGCAGAGCAGCAGCAAGCGCTGCTGATGCGTCCGGCGATTTCGGCTTCAGAAAGTATCAGCCAGATCGTGCGTGACGTGTTGGTACAAGTGAAAGAGAGTGGCGATGCGGCGCTGCGTGAATTTAGCGCGCGCTTCGACAAAGCGCAGGTGGATAACCTGCGCATCACCGCCGAAGAGATGCAAGCCGCCAGCGATCGTCTGAGCGACACGCTGAAGCAGGCGATGGCGGTGGCTGTGGGCAATATCGAGACCTTCCACAACGCGCAGATTCTGGCGGAAGTGGATGTGGAAACCCAGCCGGGCGTGCGCTGCCAGCAGATTACCCGTCCGGTTAAATCGGTGGGTTTGTACATTCCTGGCGGTTCCGCCCCGCTGTTTTCAACCGTGTTGATGCTGGCGACACCAGCACGCATCGCCGGTTGCGGCCGCGTGGTGCTGTGCTCGCCACCGCCAATTGCCGATGAAATTCTTTACGCCGCGCAGCTGTGCGGCGTGAAAGAGGTGTTTCAGGTTGGCGGCTCGCAAGCGATCGCCGCCCTCGCCTTCGGCACTGAAACCGTGCCGAAAGTGGACAAGATTTTTGGCCCAGGCAACGCTTATGTAACCGAAGCCAAACGTCAGGTGAGCCAGCGTTTAGATGGTGCGGCGATCGATATGCCGGCCGGTCCATCCGAAGTGCTGGTGATTGCCGATGAAGGTGCTACGCCAGCGTTCGTCGCTTCGGATCTGCTGTCGCAGGCGGAACACGGCCCGGATTCACAGGTGATTCTGCTGACGCCGTCGCTGCAACTGGCCGAAGGCGTGGCGCAAGCGGTTGAAGAGCAACTGGCGCAGCTGCCGCGTGCCGCTACCGCACGTCAGGCGTTAGAGAGCAGCCGCCTGATTGTGCTGCGCGATTTGGATCAGTGCATCGAGATCTCCAACCTCTACGGCCCGGAGCACCTGATCATTCAGACGCGTCAACCGCGCGATCTGGTGGATAGCATTACCAGCGCCGGTTCGGTATTCCTTGGCGACTGGTCACCGGAATCAGCGGGCGATTACGCGTCTGGCACTAACCACGTGCTGCCGACCTACGGTTACACCGCCACCTGTTCCAGCCTTGGCCTGGCCGATTTCCAGAAACGTATGACGGTGCAAGAGCTGACGCCGCAAGGCTTCCTCAATCTTGCCGCTACGATTGAAACGCTGGCCGCCGCCGAGCAGCTGGAAGCCCACAAAAATGCCGTTACCCTGCGTGTTGCCGCGCTGAAGGAGCAAGCATGAGCCTGAATATTGAAGAGTTAGCGCGCGCCAATGTGCGAGCGCTGACGCCGTATCAATCGGCGCGTCGTCTGGGTGGTAACGGTGATGTGTGGCTGAACGCCAACGAATTCCCGCTGCCGGTACCGTTTGAGCTGTCGCAGCAGACGCTGAACCGCTATCCGGAATGCCAGCCGAAAATTGTTATTGAGCGTTACGCCGCTTACGCCGGTTTGACGCCGGAGCAGGTTCTGGTCAGTCGCGGCGCGGATGAAGGTATCGAACTGCTGATGCGCGCCTTCTGCGAGCCGGGCAAAGATGCGATTCTGTTCTGCCCGCCAACCTACGGCATGTACAGCGTCAGCGCCGAAACCATCGGCATCGAATACCGTACCGTGGCGGCACTCGATGACTGGCAGCTAAATCTGCCGGCGATTGCCGACCAGCTCGACGGCGTAAAAGTCGTCTATATGTGCAGTCCAAACAATCCGACCGGCAACCTGATCAATCCCGATGACATTCGCGAGCTGCTGGAAATGACCGCCGGTAAAGCGCTGGTGGTGGCCGATGAAGCCTATATCGAGTTCTGCCCGGAAGCGACGCTGGCGGGCTGGCTGCAGGAGTATCCGCACTTAGTGATTCTGCGCACGCTGTCCAAAGCCTTTGCCTTGGCCGGATTGCGTTGCGGCTTCACCCTGGCGAACAAGCCGGTGATCGATCTGCTGATGAAGGTGATTGCACCCTATCCGCTCGCCACGCCGGTGGCGGATGTGGCCGGACAAGCGCTGAGCGAGAAAGGTATTGCGCTGATGCGTCAGCACGTTGCCGAGTTGAACGCCAATCGTGCCTGGCTGTTTGAACAGTTGCCGCAGATTAGCGTGGTGCAACAGGTGTTCCCAAGCGAAACCAACTACATTCTGGCGCGCTTCACTGATTCGCCAAAAGTGTTTAAAATGCTTTGGGATCAAGGCATTATTCTGCGCGACCAAAACAAAAACCCCGGCCTTGCGGGATGCCTGCGCATCTCAATCGGCACCCGTAAAGAGTGCGAGCGCCTGATCGCCGCGCTGCAAGCCTTATCAGTGGAGCAAGCATGAGTCAGAAGATCCTTTTTATCGACCGCGACGGCACCATCATCTCTGAACCACCAAGTGATTATCAGGTGGATCGCATGGAGAAGCTGGCGTTTGAGAAGAACGCCATTCCGGCGCTGCTGGCGTTGCAGGAAGCGGGTTTTCAGTTGGTGATGATCACCAATCAGGATGGCCTCGGCACCGCGAGCTTCCCGCAGGCCGATTTCGACGGCCCGCACAACCTGATGATGCAGATTCTCAGCTCACAAGGCGTGAATTTCAGCGACATCCTGATCTGCCCGCATATGCCGGAAGATAACTGCGATTGCCGCAAGCCGAAGACCAAAATGGTTGAAGCCTGGCTGGCTGCTGGTGCGCTCGATACCGCTAACAGTTACGTGATTGGCGATCGTCTCACCGATATTCAGCTGGCGCAGAATATGGGCATTCAGGGCCTGCGTTACGGCGCGGAAGGCGAAGATTGGGATGCGATTCAGGCGCGCCTGACCAAGCGCGACCGCTATGCGCTGGTGCAGCGCAACACCAAAGAGACGCAGATTAAAGTCGAAGTGTGGCTGGATCGTGAAGGCGGCAGCAAAATTAACACCGGCGTCGGCTTCTTTGATCACATGCTGGACCAGATTGCGGTGCACGGCGGTTTCCGCATGAACATCGATGTGAAAGGCGATCTGTACATCGACGATCACCACACCGTGGAAGATACCGGTCTGGCGCTCGGCGAAGCGCTGCTGAAAGCGCTGGGCGACAAACGTGGCATCGGTCGTTTTGGCTTCGTGTTGCCAATGGATGAGTGCCTCGCGCGCTGCGCGCTGGACATCTCCGGCCGTCCGCACATCGAATTCAAAGCCGAGTTCAGCTACCAGCGCGTCGGCGATCTCAGCACCGAGATGGTCGAGCACTTCTTCAGTTCGCTCTCCTACGCCATGATGAGCACGCTGCACCTGAAAACCAAAGGCCGCAACGATCACCATCGCGTGGAGAGCCTGTTCAAAGCCTTTGGCCGCACGCTGCGCCAGGCGATTCGCGTGGAAGGCAACACCTTGCCGAGCTCGAAAGGAGTGCTGTGATGAACGTGGTGATCCTCGATACCGGCTGCGCCAACCTGTCGTCGGTGAAGTGGGCGATTGAGCGCCTCGGCTACACGCCGCAGGTGAGCCGCGACCCGGATGTGGTGCTGCATGCCGACAAGCTGCTGCTGCCCGGCGTGGGTACCGCACAGGCGGCGATGAACCAGCTGCAGGAGCGCGATCTCATCGATCTGATCAAAGCCTGCACCCAGCCGGTGCTCGGCATTTGCCTTGGCATGCAGCTGCTCGGTCGCGGGAGCGATGAGAATGGCGGCGTCACCACGCTGGGTCTGGTTGATGAGCCGGTCACGCTGATGGACACGCAGGATTTACCGCTGCCGCACATGGGCTGGAACCAGATCACCGCTAAAGCGGGCCATCATCTGTTCCGCGACATTCCCGATGGCAGCTACTTCTACTTCGTGCACAGCTACGCTATGCCGGTGAATGCGGCCACCATCGCGCAGTGCGATTACGGTCATCCGTTCACTGCCGCCTTGCAGAAAGATAACTTCTTCGGCGTGCAGTTCCACCCGGAGCGTTCGGGCAAAGCAGGCGCGCAGTTGCTGAAAAATTTCCTGGAGATGTGATGATTATCCCCGCATTAGATTTAATCGACGGCAAAGTGGTGCGCCTGCATCAGGGCGATTACGGCCAGCAGCGCGATTACGGTAGCGATCCGCTGCCGCGCTTACAGGATTACCAGCGCCAGGGCGCTGAAGTGCTGCATCTGGTGGATTTGACCGGCGCGAAAGATCCCGCCAAGCGCCAGATTCCGCTGCTTACCACCTTATTGCGCGGCGTGAACGTACCGGTGCAGGTGGGCGGCGGCATCCGTAATCGCGATGACGTGGCGGCGCTGCTGGCAGCGGGCGCTACGCGCGTGGTGGTCGGTTCCACCGCGGTGAAGCAGCCGGAAGAAGTCAAAAGCTGGTTCAGCGAGTTTGGCGCGGACGCCATCGTGCTGGCGTTGGATGTGCGCATTGATGCCAACAACCGTAAAGAAGTGGCGATCAGCGGCTGGCAGGAAGCGGCGGGCGTAACGCTGGAAGAGGTGATTGGCTGGTATCAGCCGGTTGGCCTCAAGCATGTGCTGTGCACCGATATTTCGCGTGACGGTACGCTAAGCGGCTCCAACGTCGCGCTGTATAAAGAAGTGTCTGCGGCCTTCCCGGACATCGCTTTCCAGTCGTCGGGCGGCATCGGTTCGCTGGATGACATCGCGGCGTTACGCGGCAGCGGCGCGCAGGGCGTGATCGTTGGCCGCGCTTTACTGGAAGATAAATTCACGGTGGCGGAGGCGATTGCATGCTGGCAAAACGGATAATTCCTTGTCTCGATGTGCGTGACGGGCAAGTGGTGAAAGGCGTTCAGTTCCGTAACCACGAAATCATCGGCGACATCGTGCCGCTGGCGCAGCGCTATGCGCAGGAAGGCGCGGACGAGCTGGTGTTCTACGATATCACCGCCTCATCCGATGGCCGCGTGGTGGACAAAAGCTGGGTGTCACGCGTGGCAGAAGTGATCGACATTCCTTTCTGCGTGGCGGGCGGCATTAAGAGCGAAGAAGACGCGGCGCGCATTCTGCAGTTTGGTGCCGACAAGATTTCGATAAACTCGCCGGCCTTAGCCGACCCGACGCTGATTACGCGTCTGGCCGATCGCTTTGGCGTGCAGTGCATCGTGGTGGGCATCGATACCTGGTTTGACGAAGTGAGCGGCAAATATCACGTCAATCAGTACACCGGCGACGAAGCGCGCACCAAAGTGACCACGTGGGAAACCCTGGATTGGGTGCAGGAAGTGCAGAAGCTGGGCGCGGGTGAAATCGTCCTCAACATGATGAACCAGGATGGCGTGCGGAATGGCTACGATCTGGTGCAGCTGAAGAAAGTGCGCGATGTATGCAAAGTGCCGCTGATCGCCTCCGGCGGCGCAGGCACCATGCCGCACTTCCTTGAAGCCTTTGAGCAGGCGAACGTGGATGGTGCGCTGGCGGCTTCGGTGTTTCACAAACAAATTATCAATATCGGCGAGTTGAAAAACTTCCTGATCGACAACGGTGTGGAGATTCGCGCGTGTTAACTGCAGAACAACTGGCCAGGCTGGATTGGGTCAAAACTGCGGGCATGATGCCCGTTATCGTCCAGCACAACGTTTCCGGCGAAGTGATGATGCACGGTTATATGAACGAAGAAGCGCTGCAAAAAACCCTCAGCGAGGGCAATGTCACCTTCTTCTCACGCACTAAAAATCGTTTATGGACCAAAGGCGAAACCTCGGGCCACTTCCTGCAAGTGGCAAGCATCACGCCGGATTGCGATAACGATACCTTGCTGGTGCTGGCCAATCCGATTGGCCCAACCTGCCATCTCGGCACTTCCAGCTGCTTCTCACCGGCTGCGCCAGACTGGACGTTCCTCTATCAGCTCGAGCAACTGCTGGCTTCGCGCAAAAGCGCCGATCCTGAGAGTTCGTATACCGCGAAGCTTTACGCCAGCGGCACCAAGCGTATCGCGCAGAAAGTGGGTGAAGAAGGCGTAGAAACCGCTTTGGCAGCAACGGTTAATGATCGTTACGAGTTGACCAATGAAGCGTCTGATTTGCTGTATCACCTGATGGTGCTGCTGCAGGATCAGGAGCTGGATTTGAGCACCATCATCAATAATCTGCGCGCGCGTCATAAATAGCAGATTGCGCAACATGCTGCTCAAAATTGGCTGATGAAGCGAAATTTGAGCAGCATCCTTCTCAAGGGAAGCAAAACGAACTAGAATTGAGCAATATGCTGCTCAAATAAGGTTTACCATGCTTACTCTGCAGATTTATCTAGATGGATGCTGGCATGATGCCGCAGTGCTCGATTTCAAAGAGCCGCTCAAAGGCCGCGATGGCGAAGCCCTGCTTGCCTACGACTTCAACTATGCCGTTGATCATTTAGACCGCAACGATATTGCCAGCTGCAGCATTAACTATCCCGTAATGCTGATCGGCAGCCATTTTGCTAAACCCTGGTTTGGTTTTCTTGATGACATCATTCCCGCCGGTGCCAGCAGGCGTTACTGGATTACGCAGTTAGGTCTGCAAGGCAAACCTGCTAACGAGCAAGATTACATGCTACTGAAGGCTGGAACCATCGCGCCTGTTGGTAACCTGAGAATAAAAGAGTCACTGCCGCAGCTGCCGCCAGATAGCCAACTCAAAAGTCGTCGTTTTCCCGCCGAATGGGCGATCGAACGTGATACCGACTTTCTTGAGTACGCGCAGCAAATGGGCGCGGCCAGCGGTGGTGCAACGGGCGCAGGCGGTGAAGCACCAAAATTATTGTTGCGTCGTAATAGCAACAGCGAAGTGTGGATCGATACCTGGCAAGATGATCAGGTGAATCAAGACACACCTTATCTGGTCAAATATCCTCGTGGCGCACGCACGCCAATTGATTGCGACATTCTGCGAGCGGAATACCATTTTTACCATGAGCTATCTGCTCTTGGCGTAGAGACCATCGATACAAAGCAGATGCTGCTGTGCGAAGGCGAGCGCTACCCTTCCCTTTGGTTGCCGCGTTTTGATATGGCGTTTATCAAAGGTAAAAAAGCGCTGTATGGACTGGAATCCGTTTACTCAATGATGCAAAAAGCACCGGGCAGCTATCTCAACCATTTTGAGGTGATACGTTGTTTGGTGCGTACGCTGCCACTGGATACCGAGCAAAAAGCAGAATTGGTCATTGAATGGGTGAAACGCGACATGCTGAATATCGCCTTTGGTAATTCTGATAATCATGGCCGCAATAGCGCTATCTTGAAGAAAATAGACGGCATGTGGCTGGCGCCTGTTTATGATTTTGCCCCAATGAAAGCCGACCCGGAAGGCGTCGTACGCACCACACAATGGGGATCGCCGTATGAGGAAGGTGGCCATTATCAATGGCACCTCATTGCTCAGCAACTTAATGACCTGGTTTCTGCAGATGTTCTTCTTCTGCAACTCAGCGGACTAGCGAATAATCTGAAGGGTTTGAAAGCACGGCTTGCTGCACGTGGCGTACCACCATCAATACTGGAAATGCCGGGCATCGGCTTTAACTATCTGGATGAACGCATCGCGGGATGGCAATTATGAAAAAAAACATGTCGCCATTTGAGCGCGAAGCCTTATTACTAGAGCTGCTGCAGCAGTTTCTTGAAGAGAAATTCAGTCAGGGCACGTTGCTGATGCAACTGCGTAAAAAAGTGCTGGGTTTCTCTCAGGAGCGTTATGCGACGCTGGCAGGGATTAGCCGCCGTACGCTCTCCGATATTGAGCGGGACAAAGAGAGCGTCACCTTGACCATGCTAAATCGCGCTTTTAAGCCATTGGGTTTAAAACTCGGCTTGCTGCCACGTCAAACGCATATGATGCAGGCACTTCTTACTCAACTCACCCAACACGGAGAAGGCCATGACCACACATGAAAAACTGATAGCGCTGCTCGACCAGCATCAGGCGCGCTATCGCGTGATGGAGCATGAAGCGACGGGCAAGTGTGAAGCGGTGGCGGCGATTCGCGGAACTGAAGTTGGGCAAGGCGCGAAGGCGCTGGTGTGTCATGTGAAAGGTAATGGCATCAAGCAACATGTGCTGGCAGTGTTGCCTGCCGATCAACAAGCGGATCTCAGCAAATTGGCAGCAGCGGTTGGTGGTCGACGTGCTTCATTGGCCTCACCGGCAGAAGTGGATGCGCTGACCGGCTGCGTGTTCGGCGCTATTCCCCCGTTTAGCTTTCATCCGGATTTACAGCTGGTGGTCGATCCGCTGCTGTTCGAACGCTATGACGAAATCGCCTTCAATGCCGGATTGCTGGAGCAATCAGTGGTGCTAAATGTTGCGGATTACCAGACGCTGCATAATGGTAACGTGATGAAAATAATCCTCTAATTGCCTTGCCCTGTCCTGAGCGGTACTCTTCTTAACTCAACATCACACCAAAAGAAGACCGATATTATGGCAATTTCTCGTTTAACCGCCCGCCTGCGTCAGACGCTGGCGCTGGCTGTGCTGGCAGGTTGCGCGTTTAGCGCGCAGGCAAAAATTGATCAAGTGCGTTTCGCGGTTGATCCTACCTATCCTCCTTTCGAATCCAAAACGCCACAGGGCAAACTGATCGGTTTTGATATCGATCTCGGCAATGCTCTGTGTGAGCAGATGCAGGCCAAATGTGTGTGGGTGGAAAGCCAGTTCGATGGCATGATCCCGGCGCTAAAAGCACGTAAGTTCGACGCCATCCTCTCTGATATGGGCATCACTGAAGAACGTCTGAAGCAGATTGATTTCACCGTGCCGCTCTACGACACCCATACCCAGCTGATTGCGCGTAAAGGTTCTGGCCTGCTGCCAACCGCTGAATCGCTGAAAGGCAAAACCGTGGGCGTTGAGCAAGGCACCGTGCAGGAGCGTTATGCGTTGGCAAAATGGCAGCCGCATGGCGTGCAGGTTGTACCTTATGGCGATCAGGCACAGGTTGAGAGTGATTTGATTTCGGGCCGTCTTGATGTGGTGTTTACCGATGCTGCCCAGGCTGCAAATGGTTTCCTGAAACATCCGCAGGGCAAAGATTTCGAGCTGGCTGGCCCGATTGTGCAGGATCCGATTATCGGTCCAGGCACTGCGATTGGTCTGCGTAAAGGCGACACCGAACTGAAAACCGCGCTGGATAACGCGTTTGCCGAGCTTAAGAAGAACGGCACTTTCGATAAGATTCAGAAACAATACTTCGCGACTGACATTTCCATCCAGCAGTAATCTTTTGGGCGGCTTTTTTGCCGCCCTTTTTGCACTCAGCACTATAATTCCATCAGAAAATGCATCTGGCGTCGCTGAAAGCGTGCCATGAATAAAGGACATCGATAGCGTTATGCAACAACAACATCATCCTCTATTAAGCGCCTCGCTGGGCACGCAACGCGAAATTGTCAGCTTCCACTTCGGCACGGATTCACAACAACGCGTCTACATTCAGGCTGCGCTGCACGGCGATGAGCTGCCGGGAATGGCGGTGGCGTGGTATTTGAAACATAAACTGCTGGCGCTGGAATCTGCCGGACAACTCAAATCCAAAATCACATTGGTGCCGGTGGCGAATCCTTTAGCCATGGGACAGCATTGGCATGGTAGCCATCTCGGGCGTTTCCATACGCTCTCAGGACAAGATTTCAACCGCCGCTTCCCTGCATTGGGTGAAGCCTTGGTTGAAGAGCTTACAGGTTCACTGACGCAGAGTGAATACGAAAATAAGCGTCTAATTCGTGAAGCGATTGATCGTCATTACCGTGAGCGTATTGCCCGTACTGAACTTGATGCTCAGCGCTTTACGCTGATGCGTATGGCCAGCCAGGCGGATTTAATGATTGATCTGCATTGCGACTGGGATGCGCTGCCGCATCTGTACACTACGCCGCACGCATGGCCGGATATTGAACCACTCGCGCGTTGGTTAGGTAGTGAAGTGCAGTTGCTGGCGCAGATTTCGGGCGGCGAACCTTTTGATGAGGCTTGCTGTGAGCCGTGGCTGACGCTGGCAGAGCGCTTTGGCGATGAGTATCCCATGCCGCGCGGCTTGCTGCCGGTGACGCTGGAACTTCGCGGTGTGGCGGATGTATCGCCAGAGCTGGCGGAGAAAGATGCTGACGCGATTATCAATGCACTGATTGAGGGCGGATATATTGCCGGTGAAGTGGGTGAGTCCCCTGCCCTGATTCATCCGGCGACGGCGCTGGCGGGATGTGAGTATATTCATGCAGCGCAATCTGGATTGGTGTTTTACCGACGTAATTTGGGCGAGTGGATTAAGGCTGGGGAAGTGGTAGCTGAGGTTGTTGACCCGATTACTGACCAGGTGATGCCGCTGGTGGCTGAGTTTGGTGGCGTGTTGTATGCGAGGAATTTGACCAGGTTTGTGACGGCTGGGATGTTGGTGGTGCGGTTGGCTGGGGAGAATGCGGGGAGACGGGGAGAGTTGCTGGTGGGATAAAATAACCGGCCTAAAAGGCCGGTTCTAAAATTAGTGTCGATTGCGATAATTAGCTACAACGTTACGACCAATTACAATTGAAGAGCCTAATACACCGCCTAAAATTAACGCTAACAATACAGTTAATGTTTTCTTAGGGCTATCTCTTCTAAATGGTAGATCCGCTTTTGCAATATAACGGAAAGATTGCAAATTATCTGTCTGAATCTGGACATGAGTTACTGAGAGTAGCGCACGTTGTGCAGTGTAATAATCATCATCATAGTCTAATGGTTTTGTTGCTTCATTGGCGATCATAGCATTTAATGCATCGCTTCCTAAAAGATACAAAGTGTCGTCGGAGAGGTATGATGCTTCTTTTAACTGTGATTTGGTTAAACCCGACTGCATTGCTACTTTTAATGCTTGGTTAATCACGTCAATACGATGCTGTTTTTTATTAATGGCAATTTGTTTATGAGCATCAAGTATATTTGACAACTCCTTGGCTTTAACACCTAGATTCTTTTTGATATCAGAACCAAAGTCATCAACAACATCTTTATTAACTTCTGCGATATATTTTGAAAGGGTTTCCTGCGCTTGCTTTCCGCTTTCAGCAACAAAAGAGATAGCAAGAGAATCATTACTTCCTTTATTTACCTGTTCAATGCGTAAGGTTGTTGGTTTCTCTTGATTAGCAAGGGAACCTGACAATGCATTCATTGATGCACTAAAACGAATGAACATTTGATTTTGCAAGTCAGTAATCGAAGGTTTATCTTGTGGGTTTTGCGCATATAACGTACTTAACGTCGCGTTATAATTAGCAACCTGACCGGCAGCAGGAAGAGTAACTATGGCTTTTGACGTCCACTTTTCCTTTACAATGTTTAAATAAACGAGACTCAACGCCAAAGTAATTATAACCGTTACCACTATAGTAACTTTACCTTTCCAGAGTTGTACTATTATATCAACCAGATCAACTTCATTATCATTATTGTAAGAAACCTGCTGAAAATTTGAACTTTCTGAATTGGAATTTTCACTGTCTTTCATATATAAAATGACTCACAAAACAAAAACCTAATGAAAAAACACCTCTCACAACTGAGAGGTGTTAAATAATATTAATCCAACCACTCGGTGTGGAACACACCTTCTTTATCAATGCGTTTATAAGTATGCGCACCAAAATAGTCACGCTGAGCCTGAATCAGGTTAGCAGGCAATACTTCTGAACGATAGCTGTCATAGTAAGCGATCGCAGCAGAGAAAGTCGGCGTTGGAATACCATTCTGAATCGCATAGGAGACGACATCACGCAGCGCCTGCTGATATTCATCGGCAATATTCTTGAAGTAAGGATCCAACAGCAAGTTAGCAATATCAGCATTGCTTGCATAAGCATCAGTGATTTTCTGCAGGAATTGAGCACGAATAATGCAACCGGCACGGAAAATCTTAGCGATTTCGCCGTAATGCAGATCCCACTCGTTTTCTTCTGATGCTGCACGCAACTGTGAGAAGCCCTGCGCGTAAGAAACGATTTTACCCAAGTAAAGAGCACGACGCACTTTCTCAACGAACTCAGCTTTGTCGCCAGTGAAAGCTTGCGCTTGTGGACCACTAAGCACCTTAGATGCAGCAACACGTTGAGACTTGAGTGAGGAGAGGTAACGAGCGAAAACAGATTCGGTAATAAGAGACAATGGCTCACCAAGATCTAATGAACTTTGGCTAGTCCACTTACCGGTTCCTTTATTTGCTGCTTCATCAAGAATCACATCAACAAGGTATTTACCATCTTCATCTTTCTTGGTGAAGATATCTTTGGTGATATCGATCAGATAGCTGCTTAGCTCGCCGTTATTCCAATCGGTGAAAGTTTTAGCCAACTCTTCGTTGTTCAAACCCAGCGCGCCTTTCAGCAATGCATAGGCTTCTGCGATCAATTGCATGTCACCATATTCAATGCCGTTGTGAACCATCTTCACATAGTGACCAGCACCATTAGGACCGATGTAAGCAACACAAGCCTCGCCATCTTCAGCACGCGCAGCAATCTTATCGAGAATTGGAGCAACCAACTCATACGCTTCTTTCTGGCCGCCAGGCATGATTGATGGGCCTTTCAATGCGCCCTCTTCGCCACCGGAAACACCCGTACCGATAAAGTTGAAGCCTTGATCCGAAAGTTCTTTATTTCGACGAATAGTATCTTTATAGAAGGTGTTGCCACCGTCGATAAGGATGTCGCCTTTGTCGAGATGAGGAGTCAGTGAAGCGATGGTTTTGTCTGTGGCTTCACCCGCTTGCACCATCAGCAGGATACGACGAGGCTTTTCAAGCGATTCAACGAACTCTTCTACAGTGTAAAAAGGAGCCAGTTTCTTACCTGAATTCTCAGCAATCACTTCATCGGTCTTCTCACGCGAGCGGTTGAAGATGGATACCGTGTAGCCACGGCTTTCGATGTTCAGAGCTAGATTGCGGCCCATTACCGCCATACCTACAACGCCGATTTGTTGCTTGGACATTACATACTCCTGTCAGATGTGTTCGCTGCGCAATCATTTTGCAGCACAAAAGTACTTCGATGTTAACTCACTAAAGATGACACTGGATAGCGTTAGATGCTATAGGGTATTTAAATGGATAAATGTCCAGCACGGAGAATGCTGCTGCTAACGTTATCCACAATTCCATTGTGGAAAAGCTTTAGCAAATTTATCATCAAATGGTCCTTCTTTAACTTCGAGCATTAATGCTCGCTCAGAAATACATTCAACACTATGAATATCACCTGGTGCAAACTCGATAAACTTTGTATTAGACGTTGGCCCAGCATTAAACTTGCTAAGTATTTCACCATTTTCATTATATAAAGTTATTTCAAGTACTCCTTCTAACACAGTGAACAACTCCCACTGATGAGGTAATTCATGATAGTGAGGCTCAACATAACTACCCTGAACTAAACCAATCAATAATCTCTGCACTTTATCTTGTTGAGAATTATGGAGTAAAATGTGAGATCTTTTTCTTTCCGAACTAACAGCTGAATCAAATAATGATTGAATCATCGCATCATCAATGAGCCGCATAATTTCCCTCGAAAGCGTTTTCAATAATATTGGCTGCGGAAGAAACTGTAAACTCATCTTCCAATAGTTTGAATGCAGCTTTACCTATGCGTTTTCTCAATTGAGAATCTTCAACTAATTTCACTGCAGACCGAAATAATGCCTCATCATCACCATTGACATGGATAAAACCAGCTCCATGGTTATTTACTAAACTCTCCAGGTCATTACCAACATTAATACTACCTAATATCGGCAAACTCTCTACCATATATCCCAATATTTTTCCAGGGAAATTAAATGCGGTATGATTAGCAGATAACGAAAATAATCCAATATCGGTTTCAGCGAGTATATTTTTAAAATGAGCTTGAGGAACTGAAGGGAGATAACTGAAATTATTGAGCGCCCAGTCGCTTGCCAGTTTTTTAACTAGCTCAACCTCGTCACCCTGACCAATAAACAAGAAATGTGCGTCGGGATATTTTACCATTCGCCTTGCGAGACGCATCAAATTTGACATATCTTGGGCATGGCCAATATTCCCTCCGTAAAAGAATATAATCTTCTTGTTTAAGTTTAATGATTGCCTGATAGGTACATAATCAACTGGCAGCACGTTGGATGGCCGGACATCAGCCCAATTGCGCAACACCTCACAATTGGTTGAAGGATTATATTTTCGGAATAAAACTAAGTTGTTCTCGGACATTAGCCCGATTTTATCAGCCTGATTATAGGAGAACCTTTCAAAGTATTTGAAGAAATTATCTATGACGGAGCCACTTTTAATCATCCCCGCATCAATAGCCCATTGAGGGAATAAATCACGAAGAACAAGATATGATCTACAATGACATCGTCTCTTTATTTTGTTTACCAAATGCCCCCAGAAAATAGAGGGTGAATAGTAGACAATTCCATCAAAAGTGTCGGCTTTAACCATTTGACGGATGGTTTTCCAGGCACGAAGCGATAATAAAGCCTCATTGATTCCACGAGTTAGATGTCTGACATCCTTTATAGGCCCATTTTTAAAACGCCATACCTGAACATTGTCAAATGTCTCAATGACGAGCTTTTCCTTTTGCTCTGAACACGGCGTAATAACAGTCACATTATGCCCGCGTTTCAGGAACTCCAGAGCCAGTTCATGAAACATCTTAGCGCCAACGCGCGTGCTTTGTGGAAGATAATCGTCAATGATTAGAGCCAGATTCATTAATATTCTTTCCAAACAACTCGCTTAATATAATCAGTGTAAGACTGAACAATTCTTACTACTTTATCTGATACATTCGGCATACTATAATCATAAACCTGTCGCAGTAACCTTTCATCTCCGCGCGGTTGATTCTCTAATATAGAGAGAGCTTGCAAGACACGTTCTGTTTCAAGCCCTACCATCATGACTGATGCTTCTTCAAAGCCTTCAGGTCGTTCGTGAGCTTCACGAATATTTAGCGCTGGAAAGTTCATTATTGAAGATTCTTCAGTGATGGTGCCACTGTCTGAAAGAACCGCTCTTGCATTTTTTTGCAAATGGTTATAATCATGAAACCCAAGAGGCTTCAGCAACTGAATATTTTTGTGGAAAACGATGCCATTTTCTTCAACGCGGTTTCTTGTACGAGGGTGCGTAGAAACAATTACAGGCAATTGATACTTTTCAGCAATGGTATTGAGTATGTCTGCAAGTTTAGATAGCTGCTTAGGTGAATCAACATTCTCTTCACGGTGAGCACTAACAACAAAGAATTTATTCTTTTCTAAATCTAGCCGTTTCAAGACATTTGAAGCATCAATCTGCTGCATATAGTGGTTCAATACTTCAAACATCGGGCTACCAGTTTTAATCACTCGGTCAGCTGGTAAACCTTCAGCAAGTAGATACTCTCGTGCAATATCACTGTAAGTGAGATTTACATCAGCCGTATGGTCCACAATGCGACGATTAGTTTCTTCAGGTACACGTTGGTCAAAGCAACGGTTACCCGCTTCCATATGAAAAATAGGAATTTTTCTGCGTTTTGCAGCAATGGCTGAAATACAAGAATTAGTATCGCCTAATACCAACATAGCTTCGGGCTCTACTTCTGCAAAAACTTCGTCAATTTTTATAATAACCTGACCAATAGTTTCAGCAGCATTTTTTCCAGCTGCATTGAGAAAATAATCCGGTTTTCTAACTTGGAGATCATTGAAAAAGACTTCATTCAGCTCATAATCATAATTTTGCCCTGTATGAACCAAAATATGGTCACAATACAAATCAAGTTTAGCTAGAACGCGCGACAACCGAATAATTTCAGGACGAGTTCCAACCACTGAGACTATTTTTAGTTTTTTCATAGAGGGTCTCTTACAGTAAAGAAGCTATAGTATCAGGATTTTGAGAATCGAAATTTTCGTTAGCCCAGACTATTGCAATCAGCTCATCAGTCCCAACATTAGTAACGTCATGTGACCATCCTGGTATTGTTTCAACGATGTTTGCCTTCGCACTACTGGTGATTAATTCATAGCGTTCATTAGTTATTAAATGCCGGAATTTGAATTTCGCAGTACCTTGAATTACTAAGAATTTTTCCGTCTTACAATGATGATAATGCCCTCCTCGCGTTACACCTGGATGGGCAGTAAAATATGAAATCTGACCTGAATCCTTCGTTTTAATTATTTCAACAAAACGACCGCGCGGATCTTCATGCTCTTTTATTGAGTAAGTGAATTTATCAATAGGAAGATAACTTACATAAGTAGAATATAAAGATCTAAGAAAACCGCTTCCTACCCTCTCAGTAATAAGCGTTTGACGGCAGATTTCAAAAGATTTTATGGCCTCAGCTAATTCGCCAACTGAGGTGGTATACTCAGGTAGTACGTCTAATAAGGCATCATGTCGCGAAATAACTTTTTTACCTTCTATTGCACTTATAAATGTTGATATTACATCATCGACATGAACTAGTTTTAGCTGGTGTTGTGGATTATCTATTTCAAGTGGTAAATCATTCGCAATATTGTAGCAAAAAGTTGCAACTACAGAGTTATAATTTGGTCTAGCCCATTTTCCAAAAACCCCTGGTAAACGAAAAATATAGATGGGAATATCAAGCTCATCCTTTAGACGCAACAAAATATTCTCAGCTTCACGTTTAGATTTACCATATGGAGTATCAAGCACAGCGTGAATAGATGAGGTAAATAGTACTGGGATCTTTCTTCCAGTTTTAACTGCGATATCTGCAACAATGGAATAAATACTGTAAGTGAGATCAATATTCCCAGTAGTAAATTCATCAGGATTTTGCGGGCGATTAACGCCAGCAAGATGGAATACAAAATCGGCGTCTTGCAATAGTGCTACTAATTCTTGTTGACTCTGCTGACGACTAAAAGTCAGGACAGTAATACTTTCAATTTCACTTAGCCGAAGAGATAAATTTTTCCCAATGAAACCTTCAGAACCTGTGATAAGGACTTTCACTGCTTATTCCTCCGGATCCGCGTATTCGCCTTTAGAAATCTTTCGCATAAACTCTAACTTCAAAAGAAGTTTAGTCATACCTTCAACGTCGAGACGCAGTGTGTTGTGGGAGTTATACTCCTCACCACAGAGCGCATCAGTCATCTTCTGCTCACCCTCTTCAACAAATTTAGCGTAGTTTAAGTCACGTGTATCTGCAGGAACGCGGAAGTAATCGCCCATATCTTCAGCACATGCTCGTTCTTCTTTACCAAGCAAAGATTCGAATAACTTTTCACCATGACGCGATCCAATAATACTTACCTGATGGGCAGGCTTATTCATTAATTTGAGGATGGCTTTGGTTAAAGTTTCGACTGTAGCAGCAGGTGCTTTTTGCACGAATATATCGCCGTTGTTCCCGTGCTCAAATGCATACAGAACCAAGTCTACTGCATCAGCAAGAGTCATCATAAAGCGGGTCATGCTTGGCTCAGTAATAGTAATTGTTTTACCTTGCTGCACTTGCTGAACAAAAAGAGGAATGACTGAACCTCTTGAAGCCATTACATTTCCATAGCGAGTACCACAAATTACCGTATCTGTACCTTCCAAATTACGACTTGCCGCTACCATGACTTTTTCCATCATCGCTTTACTGATACCCATTGCATTAATGGGATATACAGCTTTATCGGTACTTAAACACACAACACGTTTCACACCAGCTGAAATTGCGCAGTTTAGAACATTTTCAGTACCCAGTACGTTGGTACGGACCGCTTGCATAGGGTGAAATTCACATGAAGGTACTTGTTTTAATGCTGCTGCATGAAAAACATAGTCAACACCGCGCATCGCTGCAGCGATGCTATTTTCATCACGTACATCGCCAAGATAAAATTTTAATTTACTACTATTATATTTCTTTCGCATATCATCTTGTTTTTTTTCATCGCGGCTAAATATGCGTATTTCTCCAATATCTGTATCCAGAAAACGTTTTAATACAGCATTTCCAAATGAACCTGTTCCACCAGTTATCAGCAAAACTTTAGATTTAAACATTAATACTCCCACTTATTGACCAAAATTGAAAAAACGCAGAATCAAGCTGATTTAATGAATTCATCATATTTTTTTAATATTCAAATATTATAACAATGGATTCAGCTTTCACATTGAAATAATTTTTAAATACATCTCAGCTCGTTCTTTTGCAGAGGGTAGCTTTTCTTGAATGAGATACATCCGCTCGCATTTATTTGACATTTCTTCCGGATTACCAAAAGCATTTAAAATTATTTGCGCTATGTCTAATGCATCCAATGGTTCGAAATAGAAAGCACCATCCTCACAAACAGTTTTGGAAAAACCTCGATTTGAAGTAAAGATCGGCTTTTTCATTAGACCAGCTTCAACGTAAGATGCGCTAAAACATTCTAGTAATGTTGGCAAAAATAAAGCATCTGAAAGAGCGTACAAAGTGGGACACAGTTTATTCTCCACTTCACCCAAGAAAATAAATCTGGCCTTATTCTCACTGCTTAAATGCTCAGCAAATGATTTATCTAACGTTAATACAAACTTAAAACATTTAGGCAGTAACTCTAACAAATTAAATATTATTCTTAAATTTTTATGTGGGTAATCATGAGATATTGTCAAAAGCCAAATGTCTCCCTTTTCTTTGTGTGGTAATTTCATAGAAAAGTAATCATCAAAAACAAAATCGTCTTTAAAATTAGAACTTACTGTATTAGGGACCACAAAAATCTTATTTTTTTCAATGTGAAGTTTTTTATATATTTGTTCTTTAGCATCAATTGTTTCAACCACTATTTTAGCTGCATTTTTATTAAAGAAATAAGGCTGTAAATATTTTAGTATTGAATTTTTAATTTTTTGTTTGAGACTGAGACTACTGATTACGTCTGAAGAATTATATATTAGCCATGGAAGCGCAAATCCGACAGTGTGATTATTAATCTTTGGATTCCAGTAACTTGGGCCAAACACCGTAAAAATAGAATCGACATTATATTTTTTAACAATGCCGTCTAGCATTCTTCTTGTACCAAAGTTTAGTAATTTAGATGGTGATCCATTTATTACTATACTGTTCTTCTTTGCATACTCAGAAAGCTGTTTAAAGATAGGTGGTGAAACGGCAGCAATGAAATCAACATCCATTTTGCTAAACTCTTCAATTACTGACATACCTACTTGCATGCCGCCACCAACATATAAATTACTCGCATTAACTAAAATCATTATTGGTTACTCTGTTTCCAATGTAAGTAAACAGCTTTCGCGCGAGCCGCATCATCTGTACTGGCTGTTAACAATTGATATATTGAATTAGCATACGGCACATATTGTGCTCGGAAATAATCATTTGTCATAAACCGAATAAAAATCACGCTTATTAACGCTGTAAATACAGTGCCTATAATAACTCTATTAGTGTAAAAACTATTAACTTTTAATGAATAGCTAAAACAAATTAACATTACAAGTATAAAATACTCATCATATCGAGAAACAATGGTGCCAAAAGGTAAAAAATAAACATTGAGCAGAAGCATTACCAAATACATTGCGTGCAAGCATTTAATAAATTTATCACTCAAATTTCTTTCAACGCAGTAAGACATTATCTTACCTCTGTTGTAATAGAAGTAACCATAAATTAGTACTTTGAACATCATGTTAAATGTTAAAGTATTGTTTTCAGCACCTTGTAATGCATACCAATTGAGCTTTGCTAAATATGGCCCTCCTATTAAAGAATTAAATAATTCGATGATCTCTTTAACTGGATAGATATGAAAAATTGCCAGAAAAACACCAAGCAGGAATAATTTCCCACCAAATTTTAGGAATAGATCATTGAAAAACAATGTAATAAAAACTAACGGAAGTAGTGAAATATGGAAAAATGAGCCAACTATGCAATATAAGTAAAAGAAATGCTTTCGGTTTTTAAAATATTTATATAGGCCTAAATAGAAGAATGCCACTGCTATAATTTGCCGCAATGCTTCAACATTAAATCCAAAAGAAATTATAAAATAACACCCGAAGACTAAAACTGGATATGGCGAGAAACGGTATGCAAAGCGAGATATTGAAAATATGCTAAGTAAAGTAATTAAAGAAACAAAAACCCAGAAGTTTAGCAAATTACTACTTATCCAAGAGACCACTTGATATCCTGGTTCAATAGTCAATTCTGATTTTACACCATAAAAAATATCATAGTAAAACTGCCAATCCACACCTAATTTATATCTCAATCCTATGAAAGAAAACACCACTAATGAAGATGAGATTATTAGCAGTTTTTTATACGAATATGTTAGCACGTCCAATAATATCATTGACGATAATAAAAACAAAAAAGCGTAATAGTAGATCATCTTTACTCACTCAAACTTTTATGAACTCTTGTTTTAATTATTACCAATCCAATAACAATCATCATTATAAACTTGATCATTATGCCTATTAAATAGGAGCAGTTTGAATCTACAAGTATACTCAATAAATACATAATTATTAACCCACAGGGAAAATAAATTATATATTTAGCACTTAACGGATTATTAACAACAATGTAAGTCGAAGTTATGTAATGCAGAATAGTTAACAATAAGTATGAAAAAACAGTGGCCCACGCTGAACCTAAAATACCCAATATGGGTATTAATAAATAATTTAATCCGACATTTACCATAACAGCTAATAATGTTGCAGTAGAGATCAATATTGATTTTTTTTTATAGAAAATGAAGTTAACATAAATCAAATATAAATGAATAATTGCATTCCCAATAATGACAATTGGAAGTATTTTAATCCCTGAAAAATAGCTTTTTTCAGCAATCAACATTATCATCTCTCGCGAAAATAATATAGCTAATGAGCTAACAGAAAAAATTATGACTGTACTTGCTTTCGTAATTTCGCGAATTTTATTTAATCGATTATTTTCTATATGATTATATAGCCTAGGTTGCCAAGATGAATTCCAGGCCATTATTAATACAAGAATACCTGTGCTAATATTATAAGTGAAAGAATATATACCGGCAGCCGAAGATCCCAGAGAATTATTAATAATAATTCTATCAGCTTGGGATAGTAGAGAATTAGATAAAACATGAACTATAAGCGGGATAGAAAAAACAAGAGCTTCCTTGATATATAAAACCTTAACCCTACCAGTAGCTAAAAAAATTAATTTTCGCGATAAGTAAACTAAAATGAAAGCTGTAACAATAAGTTGAGAATAAATTTTAGACATGTATTGCTGCGATGTCATAAAATATGCAAATGCAAAAATCAATGTTATTTCAAGGATCTTTGATAGCATATTAATCTTAACATACAAACCACTCTGCCTTGATGCTTGTAAATAGCAAGTATACATATACAAATAACTAAGCATGATACATATAATTAAGACCCATAAAAAATCTTTCGAATCAATACCCAGTAATCCTGAAGCAAAACCAGAGTATAATGGACTTAATATTAGAAGGGCAACTTGAAATGGCAATATAAAAACCAAAATACTTTTAAAGTAATCTCCAAAATTTTCTGCAGTCAGCATATATCGATTTGTAATTGCATTTTGTAGATTTAAACTAACAAACACATACAATATCATAATTGCAGTGTTAATAATTGAAAGCTTTCCATACTCTGCCGGATCAAGAATCCGCGATAGAAGTGGCAATGAAATAAATAGAAAGCCTTTTACAAATAAATCACCTAAAGCATAATTTGCAAAGTCTCGAATAGTTTTATTTTTCATTTTTCATTTTTCATTTTTCATTTTTCATTTTTCATTGATTCTACATATGAGTTGATTTGCAAAGTATTTCTTACCTGGATGTTATAATTCAATGCAGCATATTTAAATCCAGAATAATTTTTCTCCATATTCAATATTGAAGTCTTTAAGCACTCTGCATCATGAGGATTGAAAATAATACCATTCTCAGCATCTACGAGGTCTTTATTACACCCAACTTTATTACTAACCACAACTGGTAGACCTGAAGCTAATGCTTCTTCTACTACCAATCCCCATGGTTCGGATATAGAAGGTAAGATAAAAACATTACATTCTTTTAATAAGGCATGTAATGTTTTATTTTGAATATAACCTTTAAATATAATATTCTCATTTGCAGCCGATTTCAGCTCATCCTCCTGAGGTCCTGTACCAACAATAATTAGTGGGAATTGCAACTCATTGAAAACCTTAATAAGTAAAAGTAGATTTTTTTCCTGTGAAAGCCTGCCTATATATATATATTTTAGCCTTGTAACTTTTTCATTAATATTTATATCGGTGACTGGACTATCATTTATTATACCTACTCCATGTGTTAAATAAGAACGTCCTTTAAAATCCATATTTAACAAAATTTCTTTCTGCAGAAAACCCGATGGATAGGCACTTCCCATACGACTTAAATATATTTTTTTTAAAAAACCTGATATTCCTTTAACTTTGCTCTCATTAATACTGCTTTCAATCACAATAGCATTTTTTTTGACTTTTGTTATTAATGATAAAAAGAACAATTCTTTTATCTCCCAGCCAGGGAAAAGAACTCTTTCATACTTAATCTTAGTTAGTTCTATGAACAAATTGTATAACGTCTTAAAAGAACTTCGGTCTTCAAAAGCGCCTTCACTCAAAAAAGCATGGTCAAAATTAATGTCATAATTATAAAAATCATGATTTCTTATTTTCGATATTTTAGAAATAAAGATGACCTTTAATTTTAACTTATCCGATAGCTGGTTAAATAGATTAATTTTATAGAATGCTGGGACATTTGTTATAATTACCAGGTCGTAATTTTTCATTTTACATCTCTTATTATACTTATCCACTGTTCAATAATAACACTTGATTTAAATCTATCTATACTTGCTATCGCACTTTTATTCATGTTGTTTTGAAGTTCTCTGTTTCCGATTAATTCTTGCAAATACGCTGTAAGGCTTTCGACATTCTCAGGTTCAATTAAAATGCCATTATCTTGATTCAGTATTGTTCTAGGTCCTGCTGGGCAATCGAAACTAATGCATGCGAGTCCATAAGATAATGCCTCTACCAAAACCATTCCTAGTCCTTCATATCTTGAACTCAATACGAATATCTTTGCATCGTTATAATGTTGCTCAATAGCATTTGAAAATGGGCAGAGTATCACATTAGTCAGTTTATTACTTTTAATGAAATATTGCAGATTCCTAAATTCTTCACCCTCTCCTACTATTTTCAACTTCCAATCTGGTGCATTGATTCTTTTCCATGATCTAAGAAGAAGGTCGAATCCTTTTTGATGTGTTAGGCGTCCTACAGCCAACACAATTTTGCTACGTTTCTCGTAGCATGTAATCTGATTTGGCTCTTCGACTATATTAGGAATTACGCAGTGTTTATCAGCAGGTAACCAATCATATTTTTTTTTATCTTCTTCAGTTTGGCTGATAACACAACTTATTTTTTTGTAAAGCAGTTTTCTAACCACTTTAAGTATTGGGCTAATAACATCATACTCAAAATGTTCGACAGCAATTATATTTTTATAGCCTGAAACTTTAGCGAGCAATGTCATTTTCACATCAGATGTAATTGCTATAGCATTATTACTTTTAGCTATTTTTTTTAAGCTGCCACTCTTTTTTTTGATATACAAAAAATCGAAAAACAATCCTTTAACTGTGCCCATTTTTCGATTATACATACTTACTTCATGTTTATTGTTTATGATTTCTAGACTCACTTTCTCAGAAACATTAAACGATAGCTTATTTTTTGTTTGGTAAAGACTAATTAATTTCACCTTGCATATAGACGATAGTGAATTCGCCAAAGTGATTGTTACTCTCTCAATCCCGCCTCGTGATGAGACGTCACCTAATATAAAATGAATTTCAAACTTATCTAAAGAATTGGTTGTAAACTCTTTCACAGTTATTCATATCCTTATAATAATTAATCATCTCATTTATTTCATTCCTTTTGTCTTTATAATAATCCTCTCCAGAGGATAGGTCCTTAAGTTCTCTTAATAATTCATATTGATTATAAACATGAGCTCCAGGCATCCAAAACTCGACAGGTTCTAAAGTGAATCCGCCACGATGTTCGCTATATTTATGAACATCTGGAATAAGAAAAATGATTGGTCTATCTAAGATCATAAAGTCAAAATAAGCAGATGAGTAATCGCTAATAAGAACGTCAGCTCTCGCCATTAGATGATTAACATCCATATCATTCTCTCTTAATCGAGAGGTTGTTATTAACGATATATTTCTTCCTAAATTCGCATCAAGTATTGTTTTTTCTTCATAAGGATGCAATTTAATAATAAGATGCGAGTGGCTTTTTTCTAAATATTGATTGATTTCATCTAATGAAAAATCGTTAACTCTAAAAAAATTATTTTTATTGATCCCACTACCATCCGAATACTTCAAGGACTCTTGATTTTCACGGAAAGTAGGCATGTAAAGTAAGATCTTTTTATCACTTAAATCTGAAAATATTCTGTTGGATTTGTTAAAATCAAACAGGTAGTCATTTCTAGGCTGACCTGTAATGAATACATTATTCGCTTTCTCTCTAAAACACGCTGAGATAATTGACCTCATTATCTCCGATGAGGCGATACGAAATGATGAGTAATCTTCCATTCCTATATAATCATACTCACCCAAATAGCATATTTTTTTAAGTGGCATACCATGCCACAAACTTACATAAGTCTGATTGATACTTTTTATTCCGATCATTTCATTGTGTGTTGTTACAATATATTTTGCAGTAACGTATTCTTTTAATGCCTGAAATGAACCACTTTGAACAACCCTCACACCAGCTGGTACATAATTACTATTTTCGGAAATCCACACTGTTGTAAACTTGTCTTTATGTTTTAAATTAATATATTCATATAATGCCCGTGCATTACCACTAAAATCAGGTCTGCTTTTAAATATGATCTTAGTGCGAACTTTAGGTATTAAAAAATTAATTCCTGAAAAAAACACCTTGACGAACCTTAACAATTTTTTTCTAAAAATCATTTTCTTCCAGACCTAACGACTTCAATAATTTCAGTTGTTGAAATGGATGGCGTTCTTGGTAAATAGACTACTTTGCACTCATCTTTGACCCAATCGAAACGTCCTTCCCAATCATCGCCCATAACCAGAATATCCGCTTTGAATTTTCTGATATAATTAAGTTTTTCCTCAAGAGACTCTTCAATAAAAACTTCTTTTACGAATTTTATACATTGTATAATTTTAATTCTATCTTCTTGAGAATAAATTGGATATTTATTTTTTTTACTAAAATTCAATTTATCTGAAGAAACACCAACAATGAGTTCATCACCATATTTTGCAGCTCTTTCAAGAATATTCACATGTCCAACATGGAATACATCGAATGTCCCAAATGTTATTACTCTCGTCATGCTTAAGCCATCCAGTTATTGATTAAAAAATCGCTGATATTTAAACCCAAAATTCTTGGCAACATAATTATTTTTTTCTTTATAAAGTAGAGCATTCGCCATTATGTAACGTTCGATAAAACCTTCTATTGATAACTTTAAATAATAAAAAAAAATTATTGTTGGATGCTAATGTATCAAATAATCTTTTATAGAAGAATTTATTATATAGCGAAAAGTACGAGCTCGAGCCGAATATATTAAACCATAATTAGAATAAAGAATTTTTAACTCCATTTTCCTTCGTGATGGCATAATTCTAAACAAATGCGTTAGCCTTCAACTCTAAATAACATGCTACCGCCCCTGGGTTACAGCTCCCACATAGCTGAAATACAAACAAATTCAAGCGAAAAATCCAATCCTCTCATGCTGATATCACGCTGATAATTCAATAGTTTATAGCATTTTTCAAAAATATTGCCACTGAGATCGTTACTCAGGAATTCTACCACTCGTAAACTTCAATGACGAACAAATTACAGATTTCCGGGGGTGTTAGTTTAAGTATTGACCGCTTTGGGTCGGAGATGATGTTTGCTGAGTCAATAATTCAACTCAATCAGATTTTGACTAAAGCTCAGAAGTGTTTTTTCAGACGAGGTGCATGTAAAGCGGGCGCTAAGGCCCGCAATAGTATCATTCAAACCCATTCGGATTCTTCGACTGCCAGTTCCACGTATCACGCATCATGGCATCGATCCCGCGCGTCACGCGCCAGTCCAGTTCGTTGTTCGCCAGCGTCGCATCTGCCCAGAACGCTGGCAAATCGCCGTCACGGCGTGGCTTGAACTCAAACGGAATTGGCTTGCCGGAAGCTTTCTCAAACGCCTTGATCATCTCCAGCACCGAGAAGCCCACACCGCCGCCAAGGTTGTAAGCTTTGTAGCCTTCAACTTTGGCTAAGTGGTCCAGCGCTTTCAGGTGCCCTTCTGCCAGGTCGACAACGTGAATGTAGTCGCGCTGTGCGGTGCCATCTGGCGTGTCGTAGTCGTCGCCAAACACGCCCAGCTTCTCCAGACGGCCAATCGCCACCTGCGCGATGTACGGCAGCAGGTTGTTAGGAATGCCGGTTGGGTCTTCACCGATTTCACCAGATTCATGCGCGCCAACCGGGTTGAAGTAGCGCAGTGCGATGGCTTTAAAATTCGGATCGGCTTTAGCGAAATCGCGCATCACGAATTCGATCATCAGCTTCGAGGTGCCGTACGGGCTGGTAGTTCCACCGATTGGCGTGGTTTCCACGTAAGGAACCGGTGCATCCGCGCCATAAACGGTCGCAGATGAGCTGAAGATGAAGTTCCATACGCCAGCAGCGCGCATCTCTTCCAGCAGCACCACAGTGCCAGCCACGTTGTTTTCGTAATATTCCAGCGGCATGCGCGTGGATTCGCCAACGGCTTTCAACGCAGCGAAGTGAATCACGGCACTGATGTCGTTGGTGGCAAACAGGTCACGCAGGCAGGCGCGATCGCGGATGTCGCCTTCAACGAACACCGCTTTTTTACCTGAGAGCTTTTCCACGCGGTTAATGGCTTCGCGGGAAGCATTGCAAAGGTTATCCAGGACCACAACGTCGTCGCCACGCTCTAACAGCGCCAGCACCGTATGGGAGCCGATGTAACCCGCTCCGCCCGTTACCAAAATAGCCATGTGTACTCCTTTAAACCGCGCTAATGGCGCGGTAGAGAATGAGGAAGCTTATTTCGCCAGGATTTTCTGAATGGATTCGCGGAAATCGCGGCCCTGATCGTTGTTACGCAAGCCGTAAGAGACGAATGCCTGCATGTAACCAAGTTTACGACCGCAATCATAACTGGTTCCGGTCAGCAGTTGCACATCAACCGGCTTCTTCTTGCTCAGGGAGGCGATAGCATCGGTCAGCTGAATACGGCCCCATGCGCCTGGCTCGGTGCGCTCCAGCTCTTCCCAGATATCTGCAGAGAGCACGTAACGGCCAACTGCCGTCAGATCAGAGTCGGTTGAGCCCGCTTCTGGCTTCTCGATAAAGCTGGTGATGGTGCTGATATCGCCTGGGTTGTCAATCGGCTGTTCGGTGGTCAGCACGCCGTATTCGGTGAGGTCTTCACCCGGCATGTGTTTCGCCAGCACTTGGCTGTGGCCAGTATCTTCGAAGCGAGCCACCATTGAGGCGAGGTTATAACGCAGGTGGTCAGCGGTAGAGTCATCCAGCAGCACGTCTGGCAGCACCACCACAAATGGGTTGTCGCCAATCATTGGACGCGCGCACAGCACGGAGTGACCCAGACCCAACGGGTTAGCCTGACGCACGTTCATGATGGTTACGCCCGGCGGACAGATTGACTGCACTTCGCTCAGCAGCTGACGTTTAACGCGCGCTTCGAGCAGCGCTTCCAGCTCGTAAGTGGTATCGAAGTGGTTTTCCACTGCATTTTTGGAAGCATGGGTGACCAGCACAATCTCCTTGATGCCAGCCGCGACGCATTCGTCAACAATGTATTGAATCATTGGTTTGTCGACGATTGGCAGCATCTCTTTCGGAATGGCTTTAGTCGCAGGAAGCATATGCATACCGAGACCCGCAACGGGGATTACTGCTTTAAGCTTGGTCATATTTATTCCATTTCATGAAGTGAATACGTGGGGTCGATTATGCAGGATCGGCCGGTCGAGCAAGTATAATCTTTATCTGAAAAACCGGCACTAACTCTCTGTCACGACATCAAAAATCGCCAATTTGGCCGGTAAAATCGCCAGAATTACAAAACGGAAACGATGCACTAAGCCGCTGAAAAACCGTAAGAGGATGGAGCGAGAGTGACGAAGGGGAAGACCAGTGATTTTCAGAAAAGTTAACGTGTAGGAATTGTAGGGTCACCATTAATGGTGACCTTACGAAGGTTACAGCCAGCCCTCAAACCATTCCGGCATTACGAACAGGTTGAAGTGGTTTACCAGCATCATCAACGCGACAAACACCACCGACACTGAAACCCACTGGCGCGCATACGGCATAAAGCGGATGCCAATCACTGGCTTGATAAAGAACGGATGGGCGAAAGCCGAGATCAGCACCTGCGAGATCGACAGCGTCAGCGCTACATACAGCACGTTCGGCCAGATGTAGGTTGTCGCCAGCACCGCGACCACCACCAGGCTCGCCACGATGTTCCAGTAGAACTCGACATTGGTGCGGCCGTTGGCCTGCGAAATCGCGCCGGTTAAGCCGCCCATCGGACGCAGCATGCCAAACAGCAGCATCAGCGGAATCAGATGATAAACCTGCTCATGCGAAGCGCCGTACAGCACGCGCACAATCACCGGTGACAGAATGCCAATCGCCAGATACATCGCGCTGCTGAACAGCATGATGACGAAAGTGCCTTTCAGGAACAGCTTTTTCAGCTGCTCCGGATCGTGCTGCTTCTCAGCAAAGCGCGGCAATGCCAGACGGTTAATCACCGGCGAAACCAGCTTCAGTGGTTGCAGGATCAGCTCTTTGGCCAGCGAGTAAATCCCCAGCATTTCCGCGCCCATCACTTTACCGACGATCAGCGCATCCGCCTGCGTACGCAGCTGGTTAATGGTCTGCGAACCGAGCTGATACACGCCATAACGTACCGCGCTGACGAAGGTTTTGCCGTCGAATTCCCAGGTCGGACGCCACGATTTCTCGCCGAAGTAGATCATGCAGAGAATACGCGTGAAGGCGTTGATGAACAGGCCAAGAATCGCCGCCGCCACGGTGAGCGAGGTGTAATACAGCATCGCCACGGTACACAGGAACGCGAACAGCTTGGTGGCCATCTCAATCTTCGCCAGCGTTACCATGCGTTTGGTTTTCACATAGTGCGCCTGATACTGCGACAGATGTCCCAGCACCAGGAAGTTGAGGCTGGTGAGCATGATTAAGCCCACCAGCTCCGGCAGGTGATAGAACCACGCCACCGGATAGGCAATCGCCAGCATAATCAAGCCGGTGCAGAAACTGAGCGACACGTTCACCCAGTAAATGGTGCTCTGCTCGCGGCGATTAATGTCCTGGCGATGCACGATGTAGCTGCTCATGCCCATATCCTGCAGCACGGTCGCCACCGCCAGAATCGCATTGATGATCGCCAGTAAACCCAGCTCGTGCGTTTCCAGTTTGCGCGCCAGAACGGCGAGCTGTAACACCTGAAGCAATGCGGCAAAACAGGTACTACCAAACAGCCAAACGGCCTGTTTTTTTAATCCGCTCACACCATGCGCTCCAGAATTTTCGCCAGCTCACCGTAAGCGATGTGCTGATTGAACTCAGTTTCGACTTTCTGCCGCGCGGCCGCGACCACCGGAGCCACATCGACATCGCCGCGCGACAGACGCAGCAGCGTCGCCGCCAGCTCGTCAGGATCGTTCTCAGCCACCAGCCATCCGCTGACGTCATTCTCAATCAGCTCAGGAATGCCGCTGTGATAGGTCGACACCACCGGCAAGCCAACCGCCATCGCTTCCATCAGCGCCACCGGAATGCCTTCCATATCGCCATCTGCGGCGGTTTTGGATGGCAGCAGGAAGATGTCCGCTTCGTTTAGCGCCTGACGAATCTCGTCCTGCGGCTTAAAGCCCGGCATGTCGACGCAATCCTGCAATCCGGCACGCGCAATGTGCTCGCGCATCATGCCATCCTGCTCGCCGTTCCCGATGATGGTGAACTGGAACTGGCCGCCGTTATTGCGCAGGATTTCGCTGGCTTTCACCGCCACATCCAACCCTTTCTTCTCGGTCAGACGCGCAACAGAGACGATGCGCAGCGGTTGATGGAAGGCTTCGCGTGGGCGGAAGTTAAACTTCTCCGGCTCGATGCCCATACGCGTCACGTGCACTTTGGCACGCGGACAGCCCATCTCAATCAGCTTGTTCTCCCACAAGTGGCTGATAGGCAGCATCAGTTCACTCTGTTTGAACAGGTTGATGTAGTCGAGCTTGTGCTCTTCGAGGATGTGACGACGTGAAATATCCGCGCCGTGGAACACCGTCGCCTGCTTGCCTTTCAGCACGCCAAGCTCGCGCAGTTTGTTCGCCAGCGCGCCGGCATAGCCGAAGTGCACCAGAAACACATCTGCGGTGTAAGGCTGCTTGGTATTCGCGACAATCGCTGGCAGCAGCAGTTTGCTGGCCTGTGCGCCGTAACGACGCACATTCAGCGACTTGAGCAGGGCGCCTTTGGTGATTTTCGGCAGTATCAAGCCGATACGCTGCGTGAGCTTATCGAGGTTGGATACTTTCTCTTCCGGCAGTAAATAGTGGGTTTTCGCTGCCAAATTGTAGTCATCGAACGCGGCGTGGCGATTGATCATATCGCCCGGAAACACGGAGATAATCTCCACGTCGTAGCCTGCGTCAATGAAATGCGTTACCTGATTGAGCACAAAGGTCTCAGAGGCAACAGGAAAACGCATGGTGAAAAAGGTCAGCTTCATCACTTCACCCCAGGACGTTGAGAATTTCTGCTGTAATGCGGTTACCAATCTCACGCTCCTGCGCCACCGCGGTATCCACTTTGCGTTTCACGTTGTCGTAATCGGCCAGCACCGTCTGCACTTTATCGATGAGCGAACCGTCCATCAGGCTCTGCACATCGGTGGCCATCTGCGGCAGGCCAAGCTGTTTCATCACGCCGAGCGACTTGTGCTCATAGTTGATGGCCACGGCTGGCGTACCAAAGTTCATGGAGATGATGGCGGAGTGCAGGCGGGTACCAATGGTCAGATGACAATGGCTGAGGAGGATGCCGAGTTCGAGGTCGTTGAACTCGTCCATGATGACATGGTAATGCTCGGGATGCTCGACATGATCGCGCAACGTCAGCGCCACCATGCGGTCATCTTTGGCGTAGCTATCAATACCGGTACAGGTAGAGAAGGCAACCACCTGATAACCTTCGGCAATCATCGCGTTAATCACGCGGCCAAAGGCAGCTTCATACTCTTTCTGCGTCACACCGAGACGTTTGTCAAACGGCGCCAGTTCGCGCACGGTAATCGCAATGGTTTTGCGTGCGCTGATAATCGCTTGCCAGTGCAGCAGGTTATGGCTTGGATTGGCCACCTCACGCGCTTCAACCAGAAACGCGGTATCAACGCCCTTCTTCACCTTGCTGGTGGTCACGCCATCTTGTTTCAGGCGGTCGTAGCTCACCTCTTCGCGCAGTACCAGGCTGTCGACGCGATCAAAGACAAAGTTCGCCAGCGCGTTCACGCGCGGGTTTTCGAATGGACCGACCGAGTGACCGACCATATGCAGCGGCTTTTTCGCCATCAGCGCACAGAGCGCGTGGTCGAATTGGGTTACGCCGTACAGGTCGACGAAGAACGAGCCACCAACCTGAATAATCGCGTCATACTGCGCAAGGCTTTTGGTGAACGCCGCCAGATGCGGTGGCACCGAGAAGGATTTGTACACGCCGCCTTTGCCGAGGTGCGCCATCATGATGTCCGGCATCAAACGGTTCGCTACTTTGCGTTTCAGGCTACCGACTAACCCTTTGCCCGACTTGCTGTTGTGCAGGAACAGGGAATCCTGCTGGATGTCCTGCTGCAGTAAATAGCCAGAGCTTGTTGGATAACGGCTGATCACATCGATATCCAAATCCGCGCGCGCGGATTTCAGTGAATCAATCAGCCCACGTAAAATCGCGCCATCCCCACGATTTCCACAGGTATGGTTTCCTACCAATAAAATCTTCATAAAAAAACTCCGGAAAAATTTTTGTAATTTTTACAAGCCGCCAATAGCTGCACTGGCAAAGTGAACTCTGATTCAAAGGACTGCAATGGGAGTAAACCCCAAAAAGTGGTACTTAACGTCGGTGCTGCTCTCTGGTGCGCATGAATGCGCACCCTACAAAACCATCATCCAATGCCGATTTAACGTAGGGTCGCCATTAATGGCGACCGATTTACAAACCACTCATTACGACTTCACAGCGAAATACGGCATAGCCACCTGCTCGCCATTTATCACTACCGAGATGAAACCTTTGGGTTCGCGGGTATCCACCTGTTCCGGCTTGAGCGCGCGCGATGCCATCAGTAAATCGCCCTGCTCGTTACCGCCGATGCCAGCCTTACCATTGTGCAGGCTGAAACGCTGCGGCGCCTGCTGTGCGCCACTGCCCGGTGCGCCTTTGTCCATCACCGCATCCACACGCGCACATTGGCCGGTCAGGAAACGATCCTTGGCGGTGCTTTTGATCAGCACGGCGGTGGTCGGCGTCCAGCCCGCCAGCTTGACGTAGACTTTGGTGTCGGTATCGCTTCGCGCTTCGAAACGCACATCAACCACCGGCGAGCTACCTTCCGCTGACCAGCTGGCTTCGGCTTTGTTTTTCTTGCGCTGCAGATGAATCACCGCGCGGCCGCCAGTGCCTTTACCGTTGATAAGATCCATCAGCGGCTGATTAGCAGTACCGTTATTAAACTGCGACTGGCCAAACACCTCGATCTCCCAGCTATCGCCCACCGTTGGCGAGTAGAAGTTGCCGAGTTCAAACCAGGTTTGCTGATCGCTGTTATTGGTCAGGCGGAAGCGCGAGGTGATGTAGTTGTATTTCAGGCTGCCATCGATGGCGACGCCGTAAGATTCGACGCGCGTTGAGCCCATTTCCCAGATGTTCAGCCAGCGCTCGCCTTCAAGCGAGTTATCAATCCAGCTGCCCGACTGCAGATTGGTCTGACGCATATTAAGGCGCGAGTTACGCGCGTTAAGCGGGTTCTTACAATCCTCAATGCTCAGCGCATCGACAATCCACTGGCCGTTCGAGATGTCGCCAGGGAAATCGCTGTGCTCAATCCAGCCGTTGTGGATGATCGATTGGCTGCAGCGCGGCAGATTCAACACCATGCCGCCTTTACAGTGCTGAGCGTTAAAGTTGGAGAGCTCAATCGCGGTGCTGTGATCCCAGGCGCCGGCCTTTTGCCCCGACCAGCTGGCTTTAATCACATCGCCGGTACAGGCGTTGGCATACCACTGGTCGATTTTGCAATCCAGCGTATCCAGCAGGCTAAGGGAGACGCCGCCAACCTGATTGAAGCGCAGGCAAGCGCCACGGAAGAACTGGCCGCCCGGACAGGTATTGCGGAACAAACCCTGTTTGTTCGGACGCTTGTCGGTGTTGCCGTTGAAATTCAGGTTGGAGATTTCTGTCCAGCGCGCATTTACCTGGAACAGGAATTCGGAGCGACCGTCAGAAACCAGCGTGGTCGCCGGGAAATAACCGAAGTTGACCATCGCGCCCGAGATGCGGAAGAAGCGACGACCTTCGTCACCGAAATCACATTCGGAAACGAAGAAGGTACCGGCCGGGAACTGCACGCAGATCTGCTGGCTAGCATCAATCGACCATTGATACATGGCTTTGATCGCTGGCGCGGTGTCAGTTTTGCCGTCGGCGATAGCGCCGAAATCAAACAATGTCAGGCGGTTGAAATCTTCCACCACACGACGCCAGGTGAAACCGTTGCCGCTGAAGTTCACGCCGCCATCATCTTTGCCATCACCGAAGGTGCCGACGAACTCGCCGCCGCCCACTTCCAGCCCTTCGTGCCAGCTTTTCAGCTTGATTTTGGCACCGGCAAACAGCGGACGGGTTTTGCGAAGTTCTTCAACCGACGGAATTTCGCCAATCAGCTGGTAGCCGTTCGGCTGCGCCAGACGCTGGCTAAAGTTGCTCTGATTAGGACGTGAAACATCGCTGATGGAGAACAGCGTGTGGCCTTGATCGTCCTCCACCACCATTGAGTGTGATGGATTAGCGATCAACGCCGCATTGTCGTGAATGAACTGGGCGAAGTTCCCTTTGTTCAACGCAATCGGCTGGCTGATTTGTGACACTTTGCCATTGGCATCGCGCAGAAACACCGGGATCTGATTACCAGACTGGCTGGCATCGCTGCCCGCCTTACCGATCCACAGTTTGCCCTCAAAGTTCTGCCAGAACTGCGGTGGCATTGTATAGACGTTTTCTGGCGTAAGAATCGGTACATCGCCTGCGGGTACGCTGGACGGATCGACAGATTTTAACGTTGGCTGACCACTTTTTGCGGCGTAGCTGGAAAACGCACTCACTGAGAGCGCAGTAACAATCGAGGAGGCTGCGGCCTGCAAGACTTCTCTTCTTTTCATGCTTCAATTCCCGTGGTTGTACGGCCAAAAAGAATTCCCGAGGCACGATAATTGTCGCTAAACAAGCGCGAGCCAGCTCTGCTTGATCTGGTTACCGTCAAACTTGAGCGCGGTTTCTTTGGTTTTTTCACTCATCGCATAGAACAGGCCATCATCGCTGGCGAGCTGCTCCATACGCTTAATAAACGTGGTTTTGTCATTCATCGGCACCAGGAAGCCATCTTCACCGTGATTAATGATCTCCTGCGGTCCGGTTGGGCAATCGTACGCCACCACCGGCAGCGACCAGGATTTGGCCTCCAGCAGCACCAGCGGCAAACCTTCATAGCGCGAGGTCATCAGCGCCATGTCGCTTTCGCGGTAGTAATCGTTGATGTTGCTGACTTTGCCGACGAAATTGACGCTGTTAGTGATACCTAACGCGGCAGCCTGATCGTGCAGCTGCTGGCGCAGTTCGCCGTCACCGGCAATCACCAGTTTCCACTCGGGATGCTTCTTACTGAAGTCGGCCCAGATATCCAGCAACAGGTCGAAGCCTTTCTGGTTATCAAGACGCCCCACCGCCAGCGCCTGACGGCTGCGCGTTTGGCGTTGAAACGCTTTGTACACCACCGGATTGGGGATTTGCTGGCTGGCAATGTTCCAGCGGTTAAAGACCTGATGATCTTTGTCAGTCAGCACGATCACCTGATCGTAATAGCGCAGCATCAGCCACTTCAGCAGCTTAATTGGCTTGCTGAACGAGTTAATTGCGATGTGTTCACAGGCATACGCCTTGAAGCGCTTCTTCTTCAGCGCCATCAGGTTCCAGAAGGCGAACATCACGCTCAGGCGGCCCATGCTGATCAGGAATACGCTGTCGAAGCCTTCCTGGTGGATGCTGGCAACGGCGCTTTTAATCGGGTTGCTGTGGCCTTCAAAGCTGACAATTTTTTTCACACGTTCGAACGGATAAAAGGTTTTGCCGTGGCCTTCCAGCGAGTAAATGGTGACTTCATGCTGTTCGCCAAGGCACTCAGACATAAAGTTGCAGATGTTTTCCGTGCCCGCATATGAGTAGGCATCTTTAATCACCAAAACGATCTTCTTCATACAATCCTTTCCACCTCAAAAATATATAAGCAGCTAAATCACCGTTGCGCTTAGCGGTGTTTTAAGGCAAAAAGAACCCCGTTCACCATGTACCACGTGTAATAGTAATATACTTTTAACGGATTGTTTTTATAGATAATTCTTAATAATTCGAGGTGCCACTTCGCCGCTTTATTTTTGTTACGCGACAGTGAATCGCCCAACTCGTAATAGTTGACCAGGATTTTCTGGATCACGCGGGCTTGTTTGTAGCGGAGGAACAATTCATAGAGGAACAGGAAGTCTTCATGGCCTTTACGCTGGAAGAAGATGCCCTGTGGAGGACGGCGGAAACACACCGAGGAGAAGCAAACGCGATATTGCTTCTTCACGAAGTTTTCCTGCTGCAGGTAGGGTTTGCTGTAGTTGATATCGTGATCAGCGGTTTTGGTTTTGTAGTGATAATGCGTGATCACGAAATCGTCGCCGGCGGCAATCGCAGCCGTCTGTTCGGCCAGTTTTTCGCGGTGCCACTCGTCGTCGCTGTCGAGAAACGCGATGATCTCTTCTTTCGCTGCACGCAATCCAACGTTACGGGTTTCGGCTGCGCCCTGATTCACTTCATTGTCGAGAATGGTGATGCGTGCGTCCCGACAATGTTCACGCACAAAGGCCAGTGAATCATCGGTGGATTTGTCGTTGATGAGGTAAAGATGCCAGTCGCTGTAGGTCTGGTTGATGATCGACTCAACCGCGCGCAGAACGGTATTTCGCGCGTTATACATCGGCATCACAATACCGACGGTGCCAACATGATTTGTCATTTGTCTACCCGGAGTTTCAGGAACCAAAAAATTGCCCCCATGTAGGGAGCAAGTGAAAGTGTTTAAAAGTGAATCAGGAGACGGCTCTTCTGCCCGAGAAGCGCGACTTCACCTTATCGAGCAGGCGATTCATGAAGTAGGCGCGATTGTCACGGTTGGTGAGGAAGAAGTAGCGTGCAAAGCTGAGGCTGGCCTGCAGCGATTTACCATCCATCTTATAGCGCAGCGGCAGCTTGAACGCCTTATAAGTATGGATGTCGCGTGTGGTCAGATGCGGCTTCATGGTGTCGAGCCAGAAGAAGGAGTATTTGACCGATTCGCCTTTGTGCTTGGAACCAAATTTGGTCACCAGATGATAGGTTGCCAGCGGCTTGTCGATCATTACGAACGCGTAACCCATGCGGTCAGCGCGGATGCAGAAATCATAATCCTGATGGCGAATATAGCGCGCATCAAACTGAATCTTCGCCGCATCTTCGCGCTTCAGCACAATGGTGCTGGTTTGAATGAAGCCGTAACAGCCAAACAGATATTCGGCCACGGTTTCGTTCTTACCGGGCGGCTGCATCGGCATCACCTTGAGGAAGCTGCCATCCTGATGGATGTTCACCTGACTAAAGATGACGTAGCGCGATTTGCCCTGCGCTTCCAGTTTGGCGATGGTTTCACTCGCCACTAATAACTTGTCCGGATGCCACTCATCGTCGGCATCGAGAAAGCTGATAAAGTCGCCGCTTGCCAGCTCAATACCTTTGTTACGGGCGCCGGCGCCGTTGAGTTTGACCTCAGACAGCTCCAGTTTTATAGCCAAATCCTGATAACGCTCGCTGCGCACCACCTGCGCCAGTTCGGCCGCATCGGCCGATTTGTCATCAACAATAATGACTTCAAAATTGCGATAGGTTTGCGCTTTGACACAATCTAGCGTCGTGACAATTGATTTCGACGCGTTATACGCGGGAATAACAATTGAGAAGCGAATCTCCTGCATTGCCAGCACCTCATTAAAAAAGTTACAAAATCAATGATATAACTTGTGGGCTCAAAAGAATAATGGGTGGTGTCCTAATTTGTCGGCGAGGTCTTCATCGCCACTTTCTTCTTGTTGCTGCTGCCGATAAACGGTTTCTCGACAAACAGGTAAGTCAGTTTCGCCACATAGAAAGAGGCGACAAAGAACAGCGTTGAAAGCAAGGTGTAGAACAGGAACGAATGCGGATAGAGCGTTTCTGGGATCTGCTTGATGAAATAGAGCACCACACCGTGAATCAGATACAGGCTGTAACTCACCTCACCAATCGACATCAGGGTTTTGTTTTCCAGAATGCCAAACACGGCGTTACCGCTGCTGACAATAAAGAAGATCACCGTCAGGCAGCAGAGGAAAATCAGATACCAAAAGGTGTTGCTGGTGAACGACAGCGAGAACAGCGACAGCACAATCACCGCAAAGCCAGCCAGGCTGGAGGTTTTGTAGTGCGCAAACCTATCGCGATATTTATACGCCAGATAGCCCATGGCGAAGCCCAGCACCGGACGCGGATCGGTATAGGTTTTACCCCACAGACGTAGGCCGACCGCCACGCAGAAAATCACGCCGATCGAGCCGAGAATCAGCAGGGTTTTGTATTTGCCTTTGGTGGCGCGATTAAGGACGTAAATCAGCGGAATCGACAGATACAGCAGCCATTCGAGGCGCAATGTCCACTCAACACCGGCGTTCACATCCGCCGTCAGGAAATCACCCATGCGATAGCTGCCAATAAACAGCAACCACAGCACGGCATCTTTCACCGCCGTCAGGCTATAAGTGAGATCGCCCTGCACCACGCCCACCGCGATGATGACAAAACCGGAGAACCAGAACATTGGGACAATACGGCGGATACGCGACTTGAGGAGCTTGTGCGTCAGTTGCCCTGGCGTCAGGGTTTCATTATCCAGCCAGCGATAGAACAGGAAGGCGGAGATCATGAAGAACAGCAGCACACCAAATTTGCCGGAGTTAACGAAGAAGTTGCCTTCAGAGAACCAGGCAAAATAATCTTTATCGAACACCCACTGACCATCCAGCGAATAGATGTAGTGGGCGAAGTGTGAGAACGCGACGATGCTGGCCAGCAGCGCGCGCATACCAGAGATACTTTTAATACCGCTCTCGTTGTAAACGCCTTTGTGGAAGGAGAATACTCGCAGAATGATTAGCGCCAGACAAAATGACAGCACCATGATTAATACATACATGTCAGCTCCTGAATCTGAGTTGGGTTAGCTGCTGTGCCGTGACAAAACGCTATCGAAAGTGCTGCTTAGGACATTGAAGGTTCTTGCTGCTTTCTGTTTATAAAGCATCTCATTGGGGTGAATGCAATCGGGCGACATCTCAGATTGCCAGTCACGGTTTTCTTTGATGACGCTGAACTGCTTCACAATCGGAACTTGCTGCTCTTTAGCCACTTCATTTAACTGGTAAACATACGGCCAGACGTTCCAGCGCTCGGCTTTGCCACAAATGGGATTCGGTTCCTGAAGAACCACCAGTTTGTTATTCGCCTTCGCGCCTTTTACCAGCTCGGTGATGATGCGCTTGTACTCTTCCGGCGTTTCAATGCGCTCGCCTTTATCTTTGAAGAAGTTGATGCGCGCATCATTGATCGCATAGTTAATCAGAATCATGTTGGCATCGGATTTCGCCATGCGGTCTGACCAATCCATTGGCGTATTGTCTTTGTTGTAAACCAGCACCGAAACCTGTGCGCCCGGCATGCCGTGATTCTTCACCTCAATGTTGTTGCCGTACTTCTCGCGCAACATCTGCTGCAAAAAACTCACTTCGTTGTTTTGACTGATGATGTTGCGATTGCCCTGGGCGGTAACGCCTGCGGTGGTCGAGTCACCGTAGGCCGCGATGATAAAGGTGCCGGGATGATCGTCTGCCTGCGCCAGCAACGGCGCAGAGGTGATCAGCATTGCCAGTAAGGTCTTCCGCATATTTCCTCTCATCGGTTAATGAAACAATTTGAATTCACGAGCAACTTCATAGCCGACAACGGCTTGCTTCAGTGAGATCGTGTTGTAATAGAGGTAATAAACAAGGAAGAAAGCAAACATCGCAAACATCGCCGGCTTCAATACCCGTTTCGACTGATAAATCAGCGACGTCAAAATAATCGGTTCGACCTGCAGCAGGTAGTTCGACAGGCGCGCACCCGATGAGTAGTTATAGAAGAAGATCCTGATGCCGCCGCCGATCGCAAAGGTCAGAATCAGCAGGTAGTTCAGCTTCCACACGTCGTACTGTTCGCGCTTGAGCTGGTTGCTCAGCATGAAGTAGACGAAGATGAACACCAGCATGATGTTTTTCAGGTTCGACACCGACACCACGCTGCCGTCACCGGCATTCGAGGCTTCGTTACTGTAGCCTGCGGCCCTTTCCCCCATCGATCCCAGATGTCCGGCGATCAAGGCGATAAAGCCGGTCCCGCCCACCACCGAAAGGGGCACACTTAATATGATGATGGCCACTGGCCACCAGCGCGATTCCCGAATAAACAGGAACGGAATGATGGTCACCACCATTACGGCGGTGTTGTGACTGAGGAAGGAGAGAATAAAGAAGGCAAACGCCCACCAGTATTGCTTGAGGTAAATCGTCCAGATCACGCCAAGAAACAGCGCCGAACTCAGGCCAAAACGAATCTGGTTCACGTCTTTGTTAATAAAGATATGCGCCGAGTAAAGCGCCAATGCCAATACCGGATACGGCGACATCTTTTTAAAGAAGATGGCGTTAGTCGATACCGCCAGAATACTGAACACAAACAGGAACACGCTGGCATTGTGTGAAAACAGGCTGGTGATCCACGCGATAGCAAAAATCAGCGGTTCGTAACGGAAGAAGGCGACGGTGTTAGCAAAACCGTTGACCTCAATACGGCGGATGAAGTCAGCAAAGAAGCTGCGATATTGATAGTCATCCATCCCGGTGCCGAGACCGCGAATACCGGCGAAGATAATCAGCGTGACGGTGGCGATGCACAGCAGGTAAGTCAGAATATGGGTGGTTCGTTCGTCTTTCTTCAACAGGATTTCGACCAGCGCAAGCAACAGTACAAACCCTGATAAATACCAATATGGAGCCATGGTGTGATTCCTTAATTCCACAAGTTCTCATGCCAACAGTGGCTTTTTTTGGCGTTATAAAGAGAATCACCTGTGTCAATCGTTGCGTGTCGTCATTCAAACGGTGCAATCAAAAGGGGCGGTCAACCCGCCCCTCTCTTCACCGGATTACCCTCATCATTAACAGTGAATGACGGGCAAATTAACTTTTAGTCGGTTTGCCATACTCGTAATCGTAATAGTCGTAACCGTAACCATACGAGTTGGCGGCTTTGCGCACCACGGCGTTGAGGATCACACCTTTAATCTCAATACCGTTCTGGGCAAAGCGTTTGAAGCTGACATCCAGCTCTTTCGGCGTGTTGGTTTCAAAACGCGCCACCATCAGCGAGGTACCGGCCAGTTTGCCGATGATAGATGCATCGGTTACCGCCAGAATCGGTGGCGTATCAATCAACACCAGATCGTAATTCTTGCTCGCCCAATCCAGCAGCTCACCCATGCGACGATGCATCAGCAGTTCAGACGGGTTTGGTGGTACCTGGCCGCGTGGCAGGAAGTCAAAACCATACGCACCTTTCTGAATCAGCGCTGGGCTGAACTCGGTTTTGCCCGACAACACGTTGGACAGACCGGATTTGTTATCGGCTGACAGCAGTTCGTGGGTGTAACCGCGACGCATATCACCATCGATGAACAGTACGCGTTGGCCCGCTTTTGCTACCAGCGTTGCCAGGTTGGCACAGATAAAGGTTTTACCAATGCCTGGGCTCGCGCCGGTGATCATCAGGATGTTGTTTTTCGCTTCCATCATCGCGAAGTGCAGGCTGGTACGCAGGCTACGAATCGCTTCGATTGACAGGTCAGTAGGATTACCCAGCGCCAGCAGCGTTTCGTGTGGATCGGTTTTCACCTTGTTGCCACGACGCGCCAATGCTTCGGTATCTTTCTTACGTTGCCATTCTGACAGCGGCACGCTCGCATACACGTTCATGCCCAGCTCTTCCAGCTGTTCTGGATTTTCGATGCCGTGATGCAACAGCGCTTTCATCAGAACCAGACCAACAGAAACCATCAGACCCAGAATCAGGCTCGCCGCGATGATCAGCAGTTTCTTCGGTGCTACCGGGCTGTTGCCGGTTGCTGCGCCATCGATGATACGTACATCACCCACGGTGCTGGCTTTACTGATACCCAGCTCTTGCTGACGGTTCAGCAACTGCATGTAGATTTCCTGACCAGACTGCACATCACGCGTCAGACGCAAGATCTCTTGCTGCGTTTGTGGCATCTGAGAAATCTTTTTGTTCAGCGTGGCCTGTTCGTTTTCCAGCGTTTTGCGTTTTTCCAGCAAGGCGCGGTAGGTTGGGTGATCTTTGGTAAACAGCTGAGAAACTTCAGCTTCACGGAAGGTCAGTTCGTTCAACTGGCTCTGCACGCTGACAGAAGAATCCAGCGCAGATTTTGCTTCCAGCGACAGGTCAACCGACTCGTTCTGGCGACGGAAGGTATTCAGCTTGTCTTCCGCATCATCCAGTTTGCCACGCACTTGCGGCAGCTGATTGCGCAGGAATTCAAGGCTCTTTTCCGCTTGCTCAGATTTACGCTCAACGTTCTGCAGCAGGTAGTTATTGACGATTTGGTTCAGCACTTTGCTGATCTGCTCTGGATCTTCACCCAGATATTCCAGACCCAGCACGCCGGTGTCTTTGCCTTTGTCCGCAACGGTCAGGTTGGCCAGCACCGAGTTAATCGCCTGCAGCTCGTTCAGCTTGGTGACGCTGAAGCTGGTGCCTTCATCAGCATTGATGCCGCTCACCAGCATGGTCACTTCACCGTGCGTTTCCAGCTGACCGACTTTACCTTTGAACAGTTCATCACCATCCGCTGACACGGTGTACGAGTCAGGACCGGTCACTTCCAGTTCAACGGTACGCTTATCGATGGTGCGTGGAATTTCCAGGCGAGAGATGGCGACCGTCGATGGCTTATTTCCCATCAGGCGCGACAGACCTTTACCAATCACCGGGAAATAGTTCTGGGTAACAACGGTGTCCAGGCCTAGATCGTCAACGGTTTTACCGATAACCATGCGCGATTCAAGAATCTGAATCTCGGTATCGGACGCCGGCGTTGGCGGCAGAATGCTGTCTAACTCATTCAGTACTGAGCTGGCATTCTTCTGCTCAACCTGCACTAACGCATCTGCGCTGTAGATTGGTGTAGCAAACAGTGTGTAGAGCGTCGCCACCAGCATGAAGAAGGCGGTAACGGCAACAATGATCCAGCGATGATCAATCAGCTGTCCCACAAGATGCGCCAGATCCCATCCATTCGAATCTTCCTTTGGCGCGGTCATAACCTTGTTTTTGATATTCATGGATAATCCCAACTATCGGCTTAATACGTTGACCCATTTCTGGGTAGCGTTTTCCAGTAACCCGTAGACCTCTTCAAAGGCCTCGCGACTTTTTTTGTACGGATCCGCAATTTCCTGCTGATTGAGCCAGTGGCCAAGCAGCATGGTTTTTCCGCGTGCGGCTGGATCGATGCGATTCACCTGCTCAACGTGGCGCTTTTCCATTACCAGAATCAGGTCATAGTCACGGCACATGCTGGCCGTTAACTGCTGTGCCTGATGACCATCGAGCGACACGCCGTGATCGGCGGCCACATCATGGGCTTTCTGGTCCGCCGGATAACCTTTCAGGGCACTGAGCCCTGCTGAGGCAACCCGGATGTTTGGTAGCGCGCGTTTGAACAGACGCTCCCCGGTTGGGGAGCGGCAAATGTTGCCGACGCAGACGACTAACACGGACTTAATCATGGCGAACCCTTAGTTCGACCAGTTGCGGAAACGAAGCGCCGCGGAGCTGGCATCGTCAACACCTACGATGGTCGGCAGCAGGCTTGAAATCACACGGTTCCAACGGGTAAGTGGTGTAGCGGTGACATAGACGATGTCGTATGGCTCCAGTTGGAATTCGGTGCCCATCACCATCGATGCCGCATCTTTGGTATTCAACTGATAGATGTTGGCAATCTTGGTGCGGTTGGCGCCGCGAATCGGACGAATCACGAACACGCCGGTGGCATCAGAAGTGGTCTGATCCATACCTTGCGAGTTGCCCAGCGCTTCGGCCAGCGTCATGCCGCTGCGGTCCATCTTCAGCGTTGACTGCTGCTTCACTTCGCCCATCACGAAGACTTTGAGATCGTCGTTACGTGGCACGTAAAGGATGTCGCCCGGATAGAGCAGATGGTTTTGGCTCAGGTCGCCGTTTTGCATCAGCGCCTGCAACGAAAGACGTTGTTCTTTGCCGTTGTGCGTCAGCACCACATTGCGCCAGTCAGCGTCGGCGGCTAAACCGCCCGCAGCGTTGACGGCATCCAGCACGGTCAGCGGCACGTTAGTGATCGGCTGCTGTCCGGAGGTGGTGACTGAACCGGTCACATAGGCTTTCTGTGAACGGAATGAGGCGACGTTTACGTCAACCTGCGGGCTTTCAATGAACTGTGCCAGTCGACGCGCCACTTCGGTGCGGATCTCGGTGACCGTTCGGCCTGCTACGCGCACTTTACCGATGTACGGATAGAAAATAGTGCCATCCGCCTGAACCCAGTTGCCGGTGTCGCTGGCGCTACGGTACTGACCGGCGGGTGTGGTCAACTCTGGGTGATCCCAGACGGTGACGTTCAGCACGTCACCCACACCGATGCGGTATTCGTAGCTCTGAATTTCATTTTGCAGCATTGGGTTAGCCTGAGCGACTAACGGCTTCGGACGCATCTGTTCAACCAGACGCGGCGTCAGCGGGAAGACGTTGACATATTTGTCGATGTCATAGTTGCTATCCTGTTGCTCTATGACATCTTTTCCACTGGTGGAAAGGTGAGAACCCGGCTCAATGGTACATCCGGAGAGAAAAGTCGCGGATACCAGTAAAGGTATCAATTTAATTTTCATTATCATCTGATTCTTCGCTATCAGTTATTGATTGATAGAGGCGAAATCGCCCGCTGTGTAGCGTCTTACAAAAATGGAATATGACAGGTTAAACACTGAAACTGTGGGTCATTATTATGCGCTCCCTTGGTTTTATGTTGTCACCGAGTCTAAAGACGACATCAATTAAAATGGTTTATACAGACTCAATCAGTGCAGCTGTCAAATAACGACACACTCAGCACCCGCAGTTTTCAACCGGGGAAATAACGCCCTCCCCGGCTTCGCTGTCTATCAATAGGCGCCATCGCGTTTCAGCACTACGCCAACCGTCTTAAACAGAATCGCAATGTCATTCCACAGCGACCAGTTCTTGACATACCACGAGTCAAAATAGACACGGGTTTCATAGTCAACGTCGTTACGACCGCTAACCTGCCACAATCCCGTCATGCCTGGTTTCGCCATCAGGTAATAATCGACATCACCGGCATAACGGCAGAGTTCATCTTCAATAACCGGGCGCGGCCCCACCAAGCTCATATCGCCACGTACTACGTTCCACAGCTGCGGCAGCTCATCCAGACTGGTTTTACGGATGAAATGACCGACTTTGGTAATGCGCGGATCGTTCTTCAGTTTGAAATCTTTATCCCACTCGGCGCGGGCAACAGGATCGGTACGCAGTACCTCTTCCAGCACCTCTTTCGAGTTGATCACCATGGAGCGGAATTTCAGGCATTTGAACTTACGTCCGCCCAGCCCCACACGTTCATGACCGTAAATCGGAGGTCCGCCATCACGGCCAACCATAAATCCGAGCACCAGCAACGCCGGTGACAGCGCCAAAATAATGCTCAGCGCGCCGACGATATCGAATGCACGCTTCAGGAAACGTGAAGTGCGCTTCGCCAGGTTGTTATTTACACGCAGAATCATCACTTCATGGCTGAAGATGTAAGCCATATCGGTGCCGTACAGCGGTACACCACGCAGCGTTGGGATCACCGAAACAGAACGGCAATTGTGCATTGCCAGCGTTTTCAGCCAGTGATCGCGGTGCTGGCTCTGTTCGAACTCCACCGCCACGATGAATTGGGTTTCGCTGTTGGTCAGTTGCCACAGCTCTTGTTCGTTGTGTAGCACAGGTACGCCAGAGATGCTGGCCTGCGGGCTGCTCTTATCAACATCGAAGAAGGCGATTACATCAAAGCCCATCACCTCTTCACTCTGCAGCGCCTGCCAGGCTTCCTGCGCGTTGCGGCTGCTGCCGATGATGATGGTTTGCTTCTTCCACATGCCGTAATGATTCAGCACACGTTTAGAGATGGCGCGCGCTAGTGGAATCAGAATCAACGCCAGAACCCAGGTCGCTACCCAGACAAAGCGCGACATTTGCCATTGTGAAAGTGCCGAAATTGACAAATCAATGACAGAGAAAATAAGAATGGTACGAAAGATCTCTTTGAGCTCGAACCAGAATGGTTTGCGGTAAGTATAATGTCGCAGACGAACCCAGAACCAGCCTACGCAAATAACCGATAACGCAATGTGCGTAGCGATTTTCAAATGCAGGTATTTTTCAGATATATCTGCCAGTGGAGAATGGGTGAACGAATTAATCATCGCCATCGCAATAAATAATGCTGCGTTGAAACAAATTAAATCCGAGCACGCCAGTAAAATTTTGGTCAGAAGACTTTTATAAGTAATTTCGTTATCGCGCATATTTAACTCTTTTATATTATTTCTTTAATCCCTAATGCCTCAACGCTGTTTAATAAACGAGCGAAACTTTCACTGCATTTGTTGAGGCAATCTGCGGTAAATTCTCTGAGGCCAAATCAATTCTCACAATAGTAAGCAAGAGAATTGTGATTAATACCAACAGATTAGTCCGACTTCCCTTACCACAGTGGCAGACCGTTAAACCAAGAGAAAGGCGCTTCAGGCACGCTACCGCCCTTGGCTGTCGCTGCCAATACCGCTTTCATCATCCTAATTACAACTTGTTGTATGCGGCATTTTTGCGCTAATTACTGGCCGTGGTCCGCGTGCGATCACAATTCGCAACATTAAAAGGCTATAGAGCACGCTATTAACAACATTGGCACAGACATTTACTAACACGTTGCTATACTAGTTATTACTGGCTTGTTTACAAGTAGGCCCCGTGTTCCCTGCACTACTTTAGGAAAAAGACTACCAGCCATAAGTATTGATGCCACCCCTTTCAGGCCTTTCCTCTGCAAAATTCAGATTAATTCGATACTCAACGACGCAATACACTGCATTAAAAATGTACGCACTTGTCTGCTGAAAAAAAATAATAGCCGCCATTATTCAGGTGCAATTTTTATCCATACTTTCATCTTATCTGTGCAAATCGGCAATCAGGGTTATTCTTCTTGCCTGGACATAGCCCGGATTGACCGGGTCAACGGCTATTTGTACGCTTTACGCCAATTCACTATCATCAGATTTAGCTCAATTCGAAGACATTAAGGTGATTAACACATGTTGGAGTGGATCATTGATCCGTCGCTCTGGGCAGGATTAGTAACGCTAATCGTTCTCGAGCTGGTGTTGGGCATTGATAACCTGGTTTTCATTGCCATCCTGGTAGAAAAGTTGCCGTCGAAAGAACGCGACCGCGCGCGCGTGATCGGCCTGCTACTCGCGCTGGTGTCGCGTTTAGCGCTGCTCGCCTCACTTTCCTGGCTGGTTACGCTGACAAAACCGCTGTTTACTCTGCTGAATCATGGGTTCAGCGCCCGCGATCTGCTGCTGCTGTGCGGCGGTTTCTTTCTGCTTTATAAGGCCACCACCGAGTTAAACAGCCGTCTGGAAGGGGCTGACGAGGAAACTGGTCAAAATAAGAACGGTGCTAAATTCTGGCCAGTGGTGGCGCAAATAGTGGTGCTGGACGCCATCTTCTCGCTGGACTCGGTCATTACCGCCGTTGGCATGGTCAATGAGCTGCCGGTAATGATGGCGGCGGTCACAGTGGCAATATTGCTGATGCTGCTGGCGAGTAAGCCGCTGACGCGGTTCGTCAACGGCCATCCTACCATCGTGATTCTGTGTCTGAGTTTCCTGCTGATGATCGGCTTCAGTCTGGTGGCCGAAGGATTAGGCTTTATCATCCCGAAAGGTTATCTCTACGCGGCGATTGGTTTCTCCATTGTCATCGAGATACTCAACCAGTTGGCGATGTTTAATCGCCGCCGCTTCCTCTCCGCCGGCCGTCCGCTGCGCCAGCGCACCTCGGAAGCAGTGTTACGTATTCTGCGCGGCGAAGCGCAACGTGCGGAACTTGACGCCGATACCGCGTCACTGGTGGCCGACGGCGAGGAAGGTGCACTCTTCAATCGCCAGGAACGCCGCATGATTGCGCGCGTGTTGGGGCTTGGACAGCGTCAGATTAATAGCATCATGACCTCGCGCCACGACGTTGAGCATATCGACCTCAGCGAAGATCCGGCGGAGATTATGGCAAAGCTCGATCGTAATCAGCACACGCGTATTCTGCTGACCGAACAGGGCCGCGACCCGCTCGGCGTGGTGCACGTGATTGATTTACTGCATCAATCGTTGCACAGCAACTCACTGGATTTACGCTCGCTGATTCGCCAGCCGCTGATCTTCCCTGAGCGTGTCACCTTATTGCAGGCGCTGGAGCAGTTCCGCAATGCGCGCACCCACTTCGCCTTTGTGGTGGATGAGTTTGGTTCGGTAGAGGGCGTGGTTACGCTGAGCGACCTAATGGAAACCATCGCCGGCAATCTGCCGATTGAAGGGGAGAAAGTTGATGCACGCTATGATATTCAGGCGCTGCCCGACGGCGGCTGGGTGGCAAACGGTCATATGCCATTGGAGGATTTAGCCGTCTACGTGCAGTTGCCACTCGATGAAAAACGCAATTACCACACGCTGGCGGGATTGCTGATGGATAGCCTGCAACATGTGCCGCAGGAAGGCGAAGAGTTGCAGATCGGCGATTATCTTTTGCGCACGTTGCAGGTTGAAAACCATCGCGTGCAGAAGGTGGAGATAATGCCGATCGCGCCGTAATTAACCGGGTCGCCATAAATGGCGACCTTACGTTAAGGTTTCGCCGGTTGCTGGCGGTCCAGCCACTGATTCAAGCGCGACTTCGCTTCACTTTGCAGCTGTTGACGTACCACGTCATCCACCGGCAAGGAGTACTGCAAATTATTCCAGCCGCCGTACATGCGCAGCGGAATAGTTTGCTGGTTCAGTAAAGCAGCTAATTTGTCGTCGCCCTGCCAGCCGCGCAGCATCATATTAATGGTGACGTCGAGCTGCTGTTTGACCATATCCACATTGCCTTTGGTCTGCACCGCCAGACGACTGTTGCCACCCTGCAGATCCGGTAAGCTGAAGATGCCCTGTTTGAGCGTGACGCGTCCACTCAACTGCTGAATACCCTGATCGTCGGGCTGATCGTTGGTGACACGATTACTTACGCGCGCCACCGCACGTCGCACCATCTGTTGCAGATTCAGCTGCGAAAGCTGCAAATTAGTCGCTTCCAGATCCGCACTACCCTGCCAGTTGCGTTTTGCCTCTTCAATGCTTAATCCCGCTCCGCTGATATCACCTTTCAGCGAAACGGTACCTTGCAGCGTCTCTGGCAGTTCTAAAGCCTTCAGCAATGGCGCTATGGCGATGTTATTCAGCTCAGGCTGAAACGCCACTTGCGTCACCGGTTTGCGGATATCTACCGAGCCGGGCACCGAGAAATGCCCTTCACCGAATTTGCCTTGCAGCTTACTCAACGTCATCAGACCCTGCTGATTACTGCCGTCGAGCTGCAAATTGGTCAGCGTCAGGCCGCGCCACACGCTGCTATCGGCGGTGAGGTTGAGGGTCAAATCCAGCTGATTCAGCGGCGAATCGCTGTTGTCACGCATCCGCGGCTCCGCAATCACTGGCGTGCTCACCACGTTGGCACGCTGCGGCGCGCTGCTATCCGTCACCGGTGCATTCGCCATCAACGCGTCGATGTTTAAACTGGTGGCATGCAGCGCCAGATTAAGCTGCTGCGGCAACGCCAGACGTCCCTCGGCGCTGCCATCCAGTGCGCTGTCATTAGCGGTAAGCTGCATCTTCTGTAAGGAGAAACGCTGATTGTCGCCGTTCCATTCGCCCTGACCACTCAAGGTACCTTTAATCCCCTGCGTCGGCAGATTGGCGCCGTCGATGGCGTAATTCAACTCATCCAGCTGTCCGACTAAACGATGCGGATACTGCGCCACATTCATTTGCCCTTTGAGATTGACGCTGACATTGCGCTGATTGCGCGAAATTCGGGTAGACAGATTGATGCTGGCCTGTTTGCTGGCATCCTGATCGAGGTTGAGATTGAGGTCGCGGAAATTGTATTCATCGCCGCCTGGCTGCTGCCAAATCAACAAACTATCGGCAAGACGCAATTTGCCAATGTTGAATGACCAGCCGTTATTGCTGTTGCTCACCGGCTCGGCATCGCCCGGTCCAACTGGCGCACCGGTCGGTTTTTGCGCGGCGCTGTCTGGCGTCACGCGGATGATGGCGTTTTTCAGCATCACCTGGCTGACGCTCAATTGATGCGACAATAACGGCCAGAGATTGACATCCAGTCGCATATTATCGGCGGTGACCATCGGCTGCGTGGCGCCAGGCGCAGTCAGACTCATGCGCCCGGCGAGAATGCTGAGCTGCGGCCAGACGTGCCAGCGCAGATCGCCGCCTACCTGAAGCTGATAACCACTGCGCTGCTCTACCTGCTGTACCATATAGGTACGAAAGTCGTTGGGATTGACCAGCAACACCAATGCCGTCATGCCCGCTACGACCACCACTAACAGGATGGCCAGCGTAGTTATCACTCTTCTCATCACATCCTCATTGCCTTCATACTTCAAGTTGCAGCAGCCTTGGCTGCGCTCGCTCACCCCGGTCACTTACTGATGTAAGTTCCCGGGGATTGACTCGCTTGCCGCCTTGCTGCACCTCGAATTATTTTGGCAAGCATTAGTGTTAGTCAGTCTTTGTCGATACGGCTGGCATCCGCGCCCTGCTGACCACGATATTTGGCATCTTCACGACGGTTATACGGTCGCGCAGCGGGGCCCGACAGCGGCTCAAAGCTCAATGCACCAATTAACATGCCGGGACGCAGTGCCAGCGGCAGTTTACCTGAGTTATAGAACTCCAGCACGATGCGGCCTTGCCAGCCCGGATCGATACGGTGCGCCGTGACGTGCACCATCAAACCCAGGCGCGCCAGCGAAGAGCGTCCATCCAGCCAGCCGACCAGATCGTCGGGAATGGTGACCGATTCCAGCGTTACCGCCAGTGCCAGTTCGCCAGGATGCAGGAAAAAGGCTTCGCCTTCTGGTAGCACAATCTCATCGCTCATGACGCGGTCCAGCGCGGCACTGACTTCGTGCTTAGGACCACTCAAATCAATAAATGCCGCCGTGTGGCCGCTAAAAGTGCGGAACTGGTTGCCGAGGCGCACATCCACCGTGGCGCCATTAATGCGTTCCACCGGCGGGCGCGGCTCAATCGCCAACTTTCCGCTGTCCAGCCAGGCTTCAATATCGCGATCGCATAATCTCATCGCAGGTACTCCGTGAATTAAGTGTAGCGAATGGCTACGACAGCGCGTCACGCCGAGGCGGACGCCATGTCGTTAAAGATACTGATTAATCTTGGCCTTGAGGATATCAATCGCGATACGGTTCTTTCCGCCGCGCGGCACAATGATGTCAGCGTACTGCTTGGAAGGTTCAATAAATTGCAGGAACATCGGACGCACGGTCTTCTGATACTGGCTCATCACCGAATCCATTGAGCGGCCGCGCTCATTCACATCGCGCTTCATACGACGCATTAAACAGATATCCAGCGGCGTATCGACGAAGATGGAGAAATTCATCTCCTGGCGCAGGCGCGCATCGGTTAACAGCAAGATGCCTTCAAGGATGATGACTTTCTTCGATTTGAGATGAATGCAATCGCTGGTGCGGGTGTGCTCAACGTAGCTGTAAACCGGCAACTCAATTTCCTGACCGGCTTTCAGCGCGCGCAGATGCTGCAACAACAGATCATGATCCATCGCACTCGGATGGTCATAGTTGGTTTTCACCCTCTCTTCCATGGTGAGGTGGCTCTGATCTTTATAGTAGGCATCTTCGGGGATCACACCGATATGCTCGTCACCGACCTGGTCACGGATTTCACGATAGAGCGTGCTGGCGATAAGACTTTTTCCGGATGCGGATGCACCTGCGATGCCAACGATCACGCACTGATGAGACTTGTCAGTCATACTTTTTTAAGACCTGATAACTGGAGCCTGCCTAAGCCGAAGCTGCAACGGGCCGAATGAGAGGGTTAGTTGGCGGCAATTATAGGTATTTCACCGGTTTGATGCCAGAGAAATGGGCCAACGGCTTTTCAGAATATCCCCTTTTGCAGCCAGACGCTTAATCGATACACTGTACATCTGCCAACACTGTGGCGGGCGTTGGCACTCCGAATGTAGCCGCAAGGAAAAGTATGAGCTGGAAAACCCTGACCTATTTTGGCGACAGCATGTTGCTGATCCCGACTGCGGTAATCATCGCGCTGGTATTGCCATGGAAAAGCGACAACCGCCAAACCGTGTGGTACTGGGTGCTGGCGTTTGGTCTGGCTGGCCTGGTGGTGAGCGTCTCGAAAATACTGTTTCTCGGCTTTGGCATTGGTAGCGCCAGATTTAACTTCACCGGCTTCAGTGGGCACAGCGCGATGTCCGCCACGCTCTGGCCGGTAATGATGTGGCTGATCTCCGGTCGCTGGTCGCCGCGCTGGCGCCTGTTTACCATTGGTATCGGCTATCTGATTCCGTTGATGGTCGGCCTTTCACGTTTGGTAATCCACGCGCACTCAAAAAGCGAAGTACTTGCGGGCCTGATGCTCGGTTTCACACTCAGCACCGCATTTCTGCTGACGCAGCGCCGGACTTCGCTGAAGGGCTTTAGTCTGCCGCAGATCGGCGTCGCGCTACTGGTGCCGCTGCTGCTGCTGGGCCACGGTCGCGTCGCCACCACACAACAATTCCTCGAGCGCTTCTCTGCCAATCTTGCCGGCTTAGAAAAGCCTTATACCCGCGCCGATCTTTTTCGCTAACAGCGGTTGGCCCTTTGCGTGCAAAGGGCCAATCAATTCAGTGAATAACGGCTGAAATGCAATTCCCGGCAGAAATCTCAAACAGATGTGCTAGCATGCGAAATAGTGATTGATTGGCGCATTTTCCATCGTGAATCAGGTGCGCGCAGCTGGATTCTTGCATGACCCTCGAAATATTGACTTCACGAGAAAGACCACAACGAATTTGGCTCAATGCCTTGCTCATTGGCGGGCTCACTTTTCTACTGACGCTATTTTGTCTGGAACTGATCGTTGTCAGCGGACGTATTTCACCGCTTTGGTACTCCACCGCGCTGATGACGGTGATCGTGTTTCGTGCCCACTCAAAACACGTTCCCTTGCTGCTGCTTGCTTGCGTGATGGGTACCGCGCTGGCCAATCTGATCATTATTGGTCCCGCGCTCAGCAACATTAAATTTGCCATCTTAAATATGGTGCAGGCGATTCTGGGCGGCTTGATGCTGCGCGCCCTGCTCGATCGCCGCGCCCCGCTTAATTCGTTACTCGACTGGGTACGCTTTGCCTTGTGCGCCGGTCTGATTGCGCCGCTGCTCGGCGGCGTGGTGGCGTTGTGGATGCTGCATGTCGGTAGCAGCGCGTCACTGCCCTTCTTCTCAACCTGGGTGATTTCTGAAGTGATCGGCGTGCTGGCATTTGGTCCGGTGTTATTGCTGTGGCCGAACAAACCGCTGCGCCAGATTTTAACGCCAGGTCGTCAGCTGGAAACCTGCCTGACGCTGCTTGGCACGCTGCTCGCCAGCTATTTATCGCTGCGTTTTCTGCCGTGGCCCTTCACATTTATTGTGGTGATCCTGTTCTGGTGTGCGGTGCGGCTGCCAAAATTTGAAGCCTTTCTGCTGTTCTTCCTGAACGCCAGTTTTATCTCGATTCTGCTCGCCTTTAATTTGGTCAACCTGGCGCAAAACGGCATGCTGCTCGGCCAGGTCAGCACCTGGCTGCCGTTCCTGTTAGTGCTGCTGCCAAGCCACGTGATGGCGCTAGTAATGGATGCCTTCCAGCGCGAAAAACATCACATCAGCGAGAGCGAAACCCGCTTCCGTAACGCCATGGAATATTCTGCGATCGGTATGGCGCTGGTTGCGCCGAATGGGGGCTGGCAGCAGGTCAATCAGTCGCTGTGCCAGACGCTGGGCTTCCCGGCCGATGAACTGAAAAAGCTCACTTTCCAGCAAATTACCCATCCCGACGATCTCAACAGCGATTTGCACCAACTCGAACGATTGGTGGCGGGTGAAATCATGACCTACACCCTGGAGAAGCGCTATTTCCGCAAGGATGGTGAGATCGTTTGGGCGCGCCTGACGGTGTCGATGGTGCGCGACGCCGCGCAGCAGCCGCACTACTTCATCGCGCAGATTATCGATATCTCCGAGCTGAAGCAGAGCGAGCAGGTCAATCGCCGCCTGATGGAACGCATCACGCTGGCCAACGAAGCTGGCGGTATCGGCGTTTGGGAGTGGAATCTGCTGACCGGTGAAATGCTGTGGGACAAGCGCATGTACGAGCTGTTTGGCTTAGGTCCGCATCAAACGCCCACCTACGATCTCTGGGTGCATCTGCTTGATCCCGCCGAGCGGGAAACCGCCGCGCTGGTGGTGCAGCAGGCCATCGAACGCCGCAGCGCTTTCCAGCTGGAATACCGCATCAATTTGCCGGAAGGCCCGCGCTATGTGCGTTCTGAGGCCAACCGCATCCTCAGTCAGGATGGACAGATTGAACGTATGCTTGGCATTTGTCAGGACATCACGCCGCTGCGCGCGCTGAATGAAGCGCTGTTCCAGGAAAAAGAGCGCATGGCGATCACCCTCGACTCCATCGGCGAAGCGGTGATCAGTACCGATGATGAAATGCGCGTTACCTTTATGAATCCGGTGGCCGAAACGCTGAGCGGCTGGCCGCAGGAAAAAGCGGCAGGCGTGCCGATTACCGAGCTCCTCAACATTACGCGCGGCACAAGCGGGCCGCGTGTAGACAACCTGTTGCTGTGCCAGCTGCCGGGCGAAAAAATTTCCCCCGATCTCGATGAAGAGCTGGTGCTGCACACGCCAGACGGCACGCGCGTCGAGATTCATTACAGCATCACGCCGCTGAAAACCCTGACCGGCGCCAGCATCGGCGCGGTAATGGTTATTCAGGATGTCAGTGAATCGCGCAAGGTGATGAAGCGCCTGAGCTACAGTGCCTCACATGACATGCTGACACGCCTGCCCAATCGTCACAGCTTCGAACAGCGCTTAAAACAGTTGGTGAACGATGCGGCGGCCAATGACAGCCATCACGTATTGGTGTTTATCGATCTGGATAAATTCAAAGCGGTGAACGATACCGCTGGCCACGCCGCCGGTGATGCGCTGCTGCGCGAACTGGCAGAGCTGATGCCGCATCATCTGCGCAGCAGCGATATGCTGGCGCGTTTGGGCGGCGATGAGTTTGGCGTGTTGCTGCCGAATTGCGAAGTGGATCAGGTGCGCGACGTGGTGCAGCGCATCGTCAGCGCCGTGAGCGAATACCGTTTTATCTGGCAGGATCAGCCTTATCACGTGGGCGCGAGTGCCGGCATCACGCAAATTGATCAACGCAACTGTATCAGTAATGTGGTGATGTCCCAGGCTGATGTCGCCTGTTACAGCGCGAAACACGCGGGCCGTGGTCAGTATCACGTTTATCAGGAAGTGCAGATGTAATCTGCCACGTCTGCCCATTGCCAGCCCGCGCTGGCTGCGCTAAAGTCGCCCCCTTTTTTCCGGCATGGGGGATAAATATGTTTATCGGATTCGATTACGGCACAGCAAACTGCTCAATTGCGGTCAGCGATAATGGCACGCCGCGCCTGCTGACACTGGAGAATGGTCAGCGCCTGCTTCCCTCCATGATTTGTGCACCAACGCGTGAAGCGATCAGCGAATGGCTGTATCGCCATCATCAGGTTCCCACGCCCGACAGCGAAGGCACCGCCTTATTGCAGCGTGCGCTGCGTTATAACCGTGAAGAAGACATCGACGTCACGCCAGGCAGCGTGCAGTTCGGGTTGACTGCGCTGCAGCAATACATGGTCGATCCCGAAGACGTGTGGTTCGTGAAATCACCGAAATCCTTCCTGGGCGCGAATGGCCTGAAACCGCAGCAGATCGCTTTCTTTGAAGATCTGGTGTGCGCCATGATGCTGCACATTCGTCAGCAAGGTGAAACCCAGCTCGATCGCCCGATTGAGCAAGCGGTAATTGGTCGCCCGATTAACTTCCAGGGTTTAGGCGGTGAAGAAGCCAACCAGCAGGCGCAAGGTATTTTGCTGCGTGCAGCACAGCGCGCCGGTTTCCGTGATGTCGAGTTCCAGTTTGAGCCGGTGGCGGCAGGCCTGGATTTTGAAGCCACGCTGCAGAAAGAGACGCGCGTGCTGGTCGTGGATATCGGCGGCGGCACCACCGACTGCTCGATGCTGCTGATGGGCCCAGAATGGCGTCACAAAACCGATCGCCGTGAAAGCTTGCTCGGACACAGCGGATGCCGCGTGGGCGGAAACGATCTCGACATTATGCTGGCGTTCAAAACCCTGATGCCGCTGCTGGGCCTCGGTGGCAATACGCAGAAAGGCACCGCGCTGCCCGCGCTGCCATGGTGGAATGCGGTGGCGATCAACGATGTTCCAGCGCAAAGCGACTTCTATTCCGCAGCCAGCGGCAAACTGCTGCGCGATTTGATTCGCGATGCCGAACACGGTGACAAAGTATCGCACCTGCTGAAAGTGTGGCAGCAAAAGCTGAGTTATCGTCTGGTGCGTGCGGCGGAAGAGAGCAAGATTGCGCTGTCGGAGATGAAAGAGACCGACACCTCGCTGGCGTTTATCGCCGCCCAATTGCAGGCGCAGATCAGCGCAGCGCAGCTGGAAGAAGCGATTAACCAACCGCTGGAACGGATTCTGGAGCAAGTGCATCTGGCGCTCGCCACCTGCGAAACCAAGCCAGAAGTGATTTATCTCACCGGCGGTAGCGCACGTTCGCCGGTGCTGCGCGCTGCACTGCAGCATGCGCTGCCCGACACGCCTATCGCCAGCGGCGATGACTTCGCCTCGGTGACCGCCGGCCTGGCGCGCTGGGCCGAAGTGATGTTCAGTTAGTTCCCTCTCCCGCTTGCGGGAGAGGGTTAGGGTGAGGGACAGAACGCACGGTGCGATTTTCCCCTCACCCTGCCCTCTCCCAAAAGGAGAGGGAAAAGCCAAAGATTCTGCCAGATTAGAAATTCACGTTCGCACTGATCCCGCCTACAAACGCATCTTTCACTTCACTCACCGCACCCGGCGCAACCACATATTGCAGATTCGGACGCAGCTGCAGCCATTTGGTCAGCTGAGCGTTGTAGTAGATTTCATAGTTGTACTCTGAGCCGTCCTGAATCGGCAGATAAGTTGGGCTATTGAAGTCCGCCTCGCCGTTAGCATTGTTCTGCTCACGCAGAGAACGCGTGTAAGCGCTGTTAACGTGAATACGCGCCGCACCGACACCAATCTCATCCTGCGGACGCGCATCAAACGGCCCTTTCCAGGTGAAGCTCACCGACTGATAGTTATCGGTTTTCGAGGTTTTCTGGTCGTTCATCACCGCTTGGACGGTGACGCCCAAGCCACGGCTGGCATCGCCGCCTTGTGCCGTCAACTGCTGTTGCAACAGCACGTAGCCGCCATAAGCATGATCCTGGCTTTGATAGGCGCCATCGCGCCAGCTGCCGTAGTTGTCGCCGTTAGCCGATGAGTAGTAATAACCGATGCGGTAATTACCCGGCAGCTTGTCTGCGCCCAAGGTCGGTTTCCAGCCCAACTCTACCGGCACCATATTGCCTTCGGAGTTACTGGTATCCAGGCGGAAGCCGTCACCGCGATCGTAGTTGGCACTGTTCTGGTTATAGAAACCGACCTGGAAGAACACCTCAGGCGTGATATTCACCTTCACGCGGCCGCCCCATTGGGAAACTGGCCAGTTGAACCAGCGATCGCCACGCCAGTTACCTGCCTGGCCGCTACCAAACGCCAGGTTCTGGAACTTACTGTCAAAGTTATCGAAATCTTCACCCACGGTCACACGACCCGCTTTCAGGTTCACGGTGTTATCGAACAGACCCTGGCTCAACCAGAACTGGGTCAAGCGCCAGGTTTGGCCGCGTCCGTACACTTCCTGAGGTGATGACAACATGCCAGTACGAGAATCGGCAACCTGATCGGCGATGTTCTGACCATTACGATCGGTAATCGTCACCTGGAATTGCGCGTCCTGCCAGTTGAGCAGTTTTTCCAGGTCGAAGTTAGCGCCAAATGCCCACTGGTCGCTGTAGCGCATGGTGGTGTTGGTATCGGCACCGCCTGCCAGGTTGGAGCCGGTTTCCATGGTGTAGTTAACGTCGAATTTAATGCCGTCGTTTTCCAGCTGCGTTCGGTAACCGCCCCAATCACCAAACATATATGGAGAGTCGTAACTGAAAGCATCAGCGGCCAGCGCAGATGCACTCAGCATCGCAAACATCAGGGTTCCCGCTGCCAGGCGGGGTAAATGCTGCACTGCTTCTTTTCTGTTCATGATGGTTATTCTTATATGAAGTTACTGGAATGGATCGAACAGAGGATAGTGCTGAGGATTTGTCAGTTTTTGCAAATATGTGCGCAGTTAACCTGAGGTTGATAGTGCGTTAGCGCAATTGTGACGCCTGTCTATGATTGAAAATCTTTTGGCGAAAATGGCATTTTTTGTGAGGCAGAGCAGGAAAATGGCGGGACGCCGCAGCGTCCCTGAAAACATTACAGTTTGCTGGCGCTCGCCAGCTCTTCGATCTCTTGCTTGCTGAGTTCCAGCTGAGTAGCTTTCACCAGCTCATCCAGCTGCTCCAGTGAAGTGGCACTGACAATGGGCGCGGTGATGCCTGGGCGCGCAATCTGCCACGCCAGCGCAACCTGCGTCGCCGACACATCGTGCGAGGCGGCGACATCTTCTAATGCTTCAACAATGCGCTTGCCGCGTTCATTCAGATATTTATCTACGATGCCCTGCCCGCGCTTACTTTTGCTGGCATCTTCCGGCTTTTTGTATTTGCCGCTGAGGAAGCCGCTGGCCAGTGAATAGTAGTTGATCACCCCGAGGCCATTTTTCACCGCGACCTGCTCCAGACCGCTTTCGTACTCCTGACGATCGTAGAGATTGTATTCCGGCTGCAGCGTTTCATAGCGCGCCAGGCCGTGCTGCTTGCTCACATCCAGCGCTTCCTGCAGACGTTTCGCGTTGTAGTTTGACGCGCCAATCGCACGCACTTTGCCCTCTTTGATCAGTGAATCGAAGGCTTTCAGCGTGTCCAGCAGCGGCGTGGTTTCATCATCGCGATGCGCCTGATAGAGATCGATAACGTCGGTTTGCAGGCGGCGCAGTGAATCTTCCACCGCCTGACGAATGTAAGCCGGTTTAAGACCGGTTTTCTCTGGCGACAGCTCCATGCCGACTTTAGTAGCCAGCACGATGCTGTCGCGCTTGCCGCTTTTCTTCAGCCATTTACCGATGATGGTTTCCGATTCGCCCCCTTCGTTACCCGGCGCCCAGCGCGAATAAACGTCGGCGGTATCGATGAAGAACAAGCCCTTCTCCACCAGCGCATCAAGCAGTGAAAACGAGGTTTTCTCATCCACCGTCCAGCCAAACACGTTGCCGCCAAAGGTGAGACAGGGAACGTCGATACCGCTGTCGCCAAGCTGGCGGAGTTTCTGTTGACTCATTTTGTTCTCCTTATTCAAACGAGACAGGTCTGCTATTGAGCTTAGCAAAGGAATTCGTCGCGCTTATGCCTATTGCTGGCAGAATATTTACAGAATATGAATACTTACCTTCGCCAGGGCGATATTCTTATTTCCTTCAATTTTTGCCCGATCCGGGCGACTACAATCATTCGTTTGCGTAGTGGCATTTTTATTACGCACCTTGGGAATACGAAACCGCTGGAGAGCACACACCTTGATGAACCGTCGACTCAAAACAAGCTTGCTGGCCGTAGCCGTGATTGCCGTATTGGCTGGCGGATATTACTGGTGGCAACATCCAGCGGAACCGAATAAACAGACGCAGGCTGAAGGTCAGCAGCAGCGTGGACGCGGCGCAAGCGGCAAACGCCCCTTAGCGCCAGTGCAAGCCGCCGCTGCCACAACCAGTAGCGTGCCGTATTTCCTTAGCGGCCTCGGCACCGTCACCGCCGCCAACACCGTCACCGTGCGCAGTCGCGTTGATGGGCAATTGATGGCGCTGCACTTCCAGGAAGGACAACAAGTGGCCGCTGGCGCTTTGCTGGCGGAAATCGATCCGCGTCCTTATCAGGTGGCGTTAACCCAGGCGCAGGGCCAATTGGCAAAAGACCAGGCCACACTCGCCAATGCGCGCCGCGATCTCAGCCGCTATGAGAAACTGGCAAAAACCTCGCTGGTGTCGCAGCAGGAACTCGATACACAACGTTCGCTGGTGAGCGAAACGCTTGGCACCATCAAAGCCGATGAAGGTAACGTCGCCAGCGCCCAGCTCAATCTGACTTACAGCCGCATTACCGCGCCAATTGGTGGACGCGTCGGCTTGAAGCAGGTTGATGTCGGCAATTACATCACGTCCGGCGACACCACCGGTTTAGTGGTGATCACCGAAACGCATCCAATTGACGTGGTGTTCAGCGTCGCCGAGAACAACATCAGCCAAATCCTCAAGGCGCAGAAAAGCGGACAGCCGCTGATCGTCGAAGCCTGGGATCGCAGCAATAAAACGCTGCTAACCAGCGGCACGCTGTTGAGTCTCGACAACCAGATTGATGCCACCACTGGCACCATCAAGCTCAAAGCGCGCTTCAGTAACGAAGATGACACGCTGTTCCCGAATCAGTTTGTCAACGCGCGTCTGAAAGTCGATACCTTGCAGGATGCGGTGGTGATCCCGACCGCCGCGCTGCAGATGAGCAACGACGGCCACTTTGTCTGGGTGGTTAACAGCGACAACAAAGTGAGCAAGAAACGCGTTACCGCTGGGTTGCAGGACAGCCAGAAAGTGGTGATCAGCGCGGGCCTTGAAGCAGGCGATCGCGTGGTGACCGACGGGCTGGATCGTCTGACGGAAGGCGCCACCGTTGAAGTGGTGGCACCGCAAAGTGCCGCGACACACAGCACGCGCGCTGCGCAGCCCGCACGCGGAGAGCGTCAATAATGCAGGTGATGCCTCCTGACAGCAGCGGTGGACCTTCGCGCCTGTTTATTCTGCGCCCGGTCGCCACCACGCTGCTGATGATCGCCATTCTGTTAGCTGGCGTGCTCGGCTACCGTTTTCTGCCGGTTTCCGCTCTGCCTGAAGTCGATTATCCAACCATTCAGGTAGTTACGCTCTATCCCGGCGCCAGTCCTGATGTGGTGACTTCATCCATTACCGCGCCGCTGGAACGCCAGTTCGGCCAGATGTCCGGCCTGAAGCAGATGTCGTCGCAGAGTTCGGGCGGCGCTTCCGTGGTGACATTGCAGTTTCAGCTGACGCTGTCACTGGATGTTGCCGAGCAGGAAGTGCAGGCGGCGATCAACTCCGCCACCAACCTGCTGCCTAACGATCTGCCGAATCCGCCGGTGTACAGCAAAGTGAATCCGGCCGATCCGCCAATCATGACGCTCGCCGTTACCACCACCAGCATGCCGCTCACGCAGGTGCAGGACATGGTGGAAACGCGCGTGGCGCAGAAGATTTCCCAGGTTTCTGGCGTGGGTTTGGTGACGCTGTCAGGCGGGCAACGCCCTGCGGTGCGCGTGAAGATGAACACCCAGGCGCTGGCCGCGCTCGGCCTGACCAGCGAATCGGTGCGTACCGCCATTACCAACGCTAACGTCAACTCGGCGAAAGGCAGCCTCGACGGCCCAACGCGCTCGATTACGCTGTCGGCCAACGACCAGATGACCTCGGCGGAAGATTATCGCAAGCTGATCATCAGCTATAACAACGGCGCGCCGGTGCGACTGGGCGATGTCGCCACCATTGAACAAGGTGCCGAGAACAGCTGGCTCGGCGCCTGGGCAAACCGTCAGCAGGCGATTGTGCTCAACGTGCAGCGCCAGCCCGGCGCCAACATCATCGCCACCGCCGATAATATTCGCGCCATGTTGCCTGGATTAACCGCCACGCTGCCGAAATCGGTGGATGTGAAACTGCTAACTGACCGCACCACCAATATCCGCGCCTCGGTCAGCGATACCCAGCACGAACTGATGCTGGCGATGGGTTTGGTGGTGATGATCATCTACCTGTTCCTGCGTAACGTCCCGGCAACCATCATTCCTGCCGTCGCCGTACCGCTGTCGCTGATCGGCACCTTTGCCGCGATGTATTTCCTTGGCTTCTCGGTCAACAATCTGACGCTGATGGCGCTGACCATCGCCACCGGCTTTGTGGTTGATGATGCCATCGTGGTGATCGAGAACATCTCGCGCTATATCGAAAAAGGCGAAAAGCCGCTGACGGCGGCGCTGAAAGGCGCGGGCGAGATTGGCTTCACCATTATCTCCCTCACCTTCTCGCTGATTGCTGTGCTAATCCCGCTGCTGTTTATGGGCGATGTGATTGGCCGCCTGTTTCGCGAATTCGCCGTGACGCTGGCGGTGGCGATTTTGATTTCCGCCGTGGTGTCGCTGACGCTGACGCCGATGATGTGCGCGCGCATGTTAAGCGCCGAATCGCTGCGCAAGCAGAACCGCTTCTCGCGCGCCAGCGAAGCGATGTTTGACCGCGTTATTGCCAGCTACGGACGCGGCTTAACGCGCGTGCTGCTGCATCCGTGGATCACCTTGTCGGTGGCGCTCAGCACCTTGCTGATCACCGTGTTGCTGTGGATCGTCATCCCCAAAGGCTTCTTCCCGCAGCAGGATAACAGCATTATTCAGGGTACCTTGCAGGCACCGCAGTCGGTTTCCTACGCCAACATGGCGGAGCGCACGCGCGATGTCGCGTCGATCATCATGAAAGATCCGGCGGTGCAGAGCATGACCTCGTTTGTCGGCGTCGATGGCACCAACGCCGCGCTCAACAGCGCTCGCCTGCAAATCAACCTCAAGCCGCTGAATGAACGTGACGATCGCATTCCGGCGGTGCAGCAGCGCCTGCAACAGGCGCTAGCCAAAGTGCCAGGCATTTCACTGTGGCTGCAACCGGTGCAGGATTTGACCATTGATACCCAAGCCAGCCGCACGCCGTACCAGTTCACGCTGCAATCCGGCTCGCTCGAGTCGCTGAGTTTGTGGGTGCCGAAACTGCTGGAGCAGCTGAATACGCTGCCACAGCTGCGTGACGTCAGCAGCGACTGGCAGGATCAAGGACTGGAAGCCTTTGTGCGCGTCGATCGTGACAGCGCCAGCCGGCTGGGCATCAGCATGGCCGATGTGGATAACGCGCTATATAACGCCTTTGGTCAGCGGCTGATCTCCACCATTTACACCCAGGCCAACCAATATCGCGTGGTGCTGGAACAGAACAGCGATGCCACGCCGGGGCTGGCGAGCCTCGACGGCATTCGTCTGACCAGCAGTGACGGCGGCAGCGTGCCGCTTAGCGCCATCGCGCAAATTGAGGAGCGCCACGCCGCGCTCAGCATCAACCATCTCGATCAGTTCCCGTCAGCAACCTTCTCGTTCGATGTCGCTGACGGCTATTCGCTGGGCGATGCGGTGAAAGCGGTGAGCGCGGCGGAAGATCAGGTGGGCATGCCCGCCGAGATGATGACGCAGTTCCAGGGCAGCACGCTGGCCTTCGAAGCCGCGTTGTCCAGTACCGTGTGGCTGATCGTGGCGGCGGTGGTGGCGATGTATATCGTGCTCGGCGTGCTGTATGAGAGCTTTATCCACCCGATCACCATTCTCTCGACGCTGCCCACCGCTGGTGTGGGTGCGCTGCTGGCGCTGATGCTGAGCGGCAACGAGCTGGATATCATCGGCATCATCGGCATTATCTTGCTGATCGGTATCGTGAAGAAAAACGCCATCATGATGATCGACTTCGCGCTGGCTGCGGAGCGTGAACAAGGCATGCCGCCGCGCGAGGCGATTTATCAGGCATGCTTGCTGCGTTTCCGTCCGATTCTGATGACGACATTGGCGGCGCTGCTCGGTGCGCTGCCGCTGATGCTGAGCACCGGCGTCGGCGCAGAGCTGCGCCATCCGCTGGGGATCGCCATGGTCGGCGGCTTAGTGGTAAGTCAGGTGCTGACGCTGTTCACTACGCCGGTGATCTATCTGCTGTTTGATCGTCTGTCGCACGCTACGCGCCGTCGCTTTAAAGGCTCGGAGGCGCAGTCGTGAAGTTCTTCGCGCTGTTTATCCATCGCCCGGTCGCCACCACGTTGCTGACGCTGGCGATTGCGCTGGCCGGCATTCTCGGCTTTCGCCTGTTGCCGGTGGCGCCGCTGCCGCAGCTCGATTTCCCGGTGATTTTGGTCTCGGCTTCGCTGCCCGGCGCATCGCCGGAAACCATGGCGGCCTCGGTGGCAACGCCGCTCGAGCGCTCGCTGGGGCGCATCGCCGGCGTCAGTGAAATGACCTCCACCAGCTCACTGGGCAGCACGCGCATCATTCTGGTGTTCGATTTTGATCGCGACATCAACGGTGCGGCGCGCGATGTCCAGGCGGCAATCAACGCGGCACAAAGCCTGCTGCCAACCGGTATGCCAAGCCGTCCCAGCTACCGCAAAGCCAATCCTTCCGATGCGCCGATCATGATTTTGACGCTGACCTCGGACATTTATAATCCCGGTCAGCTGTATGATTACGCCTCAACGCAGCTGGCGCAGAAGCTGTCACAAATTGAAGGCGTAGGCGATGTGACGGTCGGCGGCAGCTCGTTGCCTGCGGTGCGCGTCGAACTCAACCCGCAGGCGCTGTTCAATCAAGGCGTGTCGCTGGATGCGGTGCGCACCGCCATCAGCAACGCCAACCAACGCCGTCCGCAGGGCGCGATTGATGATGTGCAGCAGCGCTGGCAGTTACGCACCAACGGAGAATTGCAAACCGCCAGCGAATATCAGCCGCTGGTGGTGCATTACAACAACGGTGCGGCGGTGCGGCTCAGCAATGTCGCTAACGTGCAGGATTCGGTGCAGGACGTACGCAACGCCGGGATGACCAACGGCAAAGCGGCGGTGCTGCTGGTGGTGCGCAAATCGCCGGAAGCCAACATCATCGATACCGTTGATCGCATTCGTGGCGAATTGCCGGAACTGCATGACGTGATCCCCGCCGCCATCGATCTGCAAATTGCACAGGATCGCTCGCCCACCATTCGCGCCTCGCTGCATGAAGTGGAACAATCGCTGATCATCGCCGTCGCGCTGGTGATTCTGGTGGTGTTTGCCTTCCTGCGCGACTGGCGCGCGACGCTGATCCCCGCCGCTGCGGTGCCGGTTTCGCTGATTGGCACCTTTGCCGCCATGTATCTGTGCGGTTTCAGTCTGAATAACCTGTCGCTGATGGCGTTAACCATCGCCACCGGTTTTGTTGTCGATGACGCGATTGTGGTGCTGGAGAACATTGCGCGCCACGTCGAAGCGGGCATGAAGCCGCTGCAGGCGGCGCTGACCGGCGTGCGCGAAGTCGGTTTTACCGTGCTGTCGATGAGCCTGTCGCTGATTGCCGTGTTCCTGCCGCTGCTGATGATTGGCGGCATCATTGGCCGCTTCTTCTCAGAGTTTGCCATCACGTTGTCGGTGGCGATTCTGATCTCGCTGTTTATCTCGGTCACGCTGACGCCGATGATGTGCGCTTATCTGCTCAAGCCGCAGGTCAAGCGTAGCCAGCCACGCACGCGCGGTTTCGGCAAGCTGCTGATGAAGGTGCAAAACGGCTACGCGCGCTCACTAGGTTGGGTGCTGAACCACGCTATTTGGGTGCTGATGCTGCTGCTCGGCACCGTGGCTCTTACGGTTTGGCTGTTCATCTCGATACCGAAAACCTTTATGCCGGAGCAGGATACCGGCCGCTTACAAGGGTTTATCTCGGCGGACCAGAGCATTTCGTTCCAGGCGATGCGCGGCAAGCTGCAGGATTTCATGAACATCATCAAAGCCGATCCGGCGGTGGATAACGTCACCGGCTTTACCGGCGGTTCGCGCACCAATAGCGGCTCGATGTTCGTCTCGCTCAAACCGCTCTCCGAGCGCAGCGAAAGCGCGCAGCAAGTGATCGCCCGGCTGCGTATCAAGCTGGCAAAAGAGCCGGGCGCCAATCTCTATCTCAACGCGGTACAGGACATTCGCATTGGCGGACGTGAATCCAACGCCAGCTATCAATACAGTTTGCTGTCGGACAACCTGAATGATTTGCGCGAATGGGAGCCGAAAATCCGTCAGGCGTTTGCCGCCCTGCCCGAGCTGGCGGACGTCAACTCGGATCAGCAGGACAACGGCAGCGAAATGAATCTGACCTACGATCGTGAAAGCATGGCGCGGCTCGGCATCGATGTGTCTGCCGCTAACGCGCTGCTGAATAACGCCTTTGGTCAGCGCCAGATCTCCACCATTTATCAGCCGCTCAATCAGTACAAAGTGGTGATGGAAGTCGATCCGCGTTACACCCAGGACATCAGTTCACTCGATCAGATGTTTGTGATTAACAGCGACGGCAAAGCGATTCCGCTGAGCTGGTTTGCCAAGTGGCAACCGGCCAACGCGCCGCTGTCGGTGAACCATGAAGGCTTGTCGGCGGCGTCCACCATTTCGTTCAACCTGCCGGAAGGCGTGTCGCTGTCGCAGGCGTCTGAAGCCATCGATCGCACCATCACCGCGCTTGGCGTGCCCTCCAGCGTGCGCGGCAGTTTTGCCGGCACCGCGCAGGTGTTCCAGCAGTCGCAATCCAACCAGCTCTACCTGATGCTGGCAGCGATTGCGGCGGTGTATATCGTGCTCGGCATTCTGTATGAGAGCTACGTGCATCCGCTGACCATTCTCTCCACGCTGCCGTCGGCGGGCGTCGGCGCGCTGCTGGCGCTGGAGCTGTTCAACACGCCGTTCAGCCTGATTGCGCTGATCGGCATTCTGCTGCTGATCGGTATCGTGAAGAAAAACGCCATCATGATGGTCGACTTTGCGCTGGATGCCGAGCGCAACGGCAATCTGTCGCCGCGCGACGCGATCTTCCAGGCGTGCCAACTGCGCTTCCGCCCGATTCTGATGACCACGCTCGCCGCGCTGTTTGGCGCGCTGCCGTTGGTATTGACCAGCGGTGACGGCGCAGAACTGCGTCAGCCACTCGGCATCACCATCGCCGGGGGTTTGGTGATGAGCCAGCTGCTGACGCTTTACACCACGCCGGTGGTCTATTTGATGATGGATAAGCTGCGGCGGCGTAAGAAAAAAGTGTAGGTGGCGGGTTAAGGGAGGTCGCCATGAATGGCGCCCCTACCCACCCAGCATTCGTAGGGTCACCATTTAGGGTGACCGTATAGCAGAGGAGATTCAGTGAACACGCAAAACGCCACCGTGCGCTGGCAGCTGTGGATCGTCGCGTTTGGCTTCTTTATGCAGGCGCTGGATACCACCATCGTTAACACTGCGATCCCCTCGATGGCGCGCGATCTCAACGTCAGTCCGCTGAATATGCACTCGGTGATCGTTTCCTATGTGCTGACCGTGGCGATTACGCTGCCAATCAGCGGCTGGCTGGCGGACCGATTTGGCGTGCGCAATATCTTCTTCTGCGCCATTGTGCTGTTCAGCATCGGCTCGCTGCTGTGCGCCTTCTCCACCACGCTGGATGAGCTGATTATGGCGCGCGTGGTGCAAGGCATTGGCGGTGCGATGATGGTGCCGGTTGGCCGTTTAACGGTGATGAAAATCGTGCCGCGCGAGCAATATATGTCGGCGATGACTTTCGTCACCACGCCGGGACAAATTGGTCCGCTGCTCGGCCCGGCGCTCGGCGGGATTCTGGTACAGTACGCCAGTTGGCACTGGATCTTCCTGATCAACATTCCGGTTGGCATTATTGGCGCGATTGCCACGCTAACGCTGATGCCCAATTACACCATGCAGACGCGACGCTTCGATTTTCTCGGCTTTGTGCTGCTGGCTGTTGGCATGGCGACTTTAACGCTGGCGCTGGATGGCCAGCGCAGCTCCGGCGGATCGCCGCTGTTGCTCGGCTTACTGATTCTGGTAGGCGTGTTTTCGCTGCTGTTCTACCTGATGCACGGCCGCAACAACGATAACGCGCTGTTCAGTCTGAAATTATTTGATAACCGCATCTATTCGATTGGCCTGATCGGCAGTTTTACCGGCCGCATCGGTAGCGGCATGCTGCCGTTTATGACGCCAATTTTCCTGCAGGTCGGCCTCGGCTACAGCCCGTTTCACGCCGGATTGATGATGATTCCAATGGTGCTCGGCAACATGGGCACCAAACGCGTGGTGGTGCGCATCGTCAACCTGTTTGGTTATCGCCATGCGTTAGTCGGCGCGACGATCGCGCTGGCGCTGGTGGTGCTGCTGTTCCCGCTGGTGGCGCTGCTCGGCTGGATCTGGCTGCTGCCGGTGGTGCTGTTGCTGCAAGGCATGGTGAATGCCATCCGCTTCTCCTCGATGAACACCTTGACGCTAAAGGAACTGCCGGACGATCTGGCTTCGAGCGGCAACTCGTTGTTATCGATGATCATGCAGCTGTCGATGAGTATTGGCGTCACCGTGGCCGGTTTGCTGCTGGGCGCATTCGGTCACGGCGTGGTGACCGACAGCGCGGCGGCCCATCAAACCTTTATTTACACCTATCTGTGCATGGCGCTGGTGATAGCGCTGCCGGCGTTTGTATTTTGGCGCGTACCGAAGGATGTCAGTAAAAACGTTGACCTTAGAGGCAGGAGCAAAGGATGAAACGACCGGTAAAATGGGGCATTGGCGCCAAACTGTTTGCGGCGATTTTTTCCACCTGCATGCTGGTGATCATCACCATGCATTGGGGCGTGCGGCTCAGCTTTGAGCACGGCTTTGTGGACTACATCAAAAAAGGCAACGAACAGCGCTTAACCCTGCTGAGCGATGCGCTGGCCGATCAGTATGAGCAGCACGGTAGCTGGGATTTTCTGCGTACCAATGACAAGCTGATTTTTTCTATCTTGCGCTCGCTGGAGCAGAATCCTGGCAGCGTTAACCAGCTACCGCCGCACGGCTGGCGCACGCAGTTCTGGATTATCGATCAGCAATACAAAGTGCTGTCAGGGCCGCGTCAGCCAGTGCCGCCGGAAGGCACACGACGCAATATCACCACCAGCAACGGCAAGATTGTTGGCTGGGTGATTGCCTCACCGGCCGAACGTCTGACGCGCAGCACCGACATCAACTTTGATCAGCAACAGCGACGTACCAGCTGGATGATCGTGGCGTTAACCGGTTTACTCGCTGCGTTGGTCACCTGGCTGTTGGCGCGCGGTTTACTGGCACCGGTGAAACGACTGGTAGATGGTACGCACCATCTGGCGGCGGGCAATTTCGCCACCCGCGTGGAAGTCGGCAGCAGCGATGAACTCGGTCAACTGGGCCGCGACTTCAACCTGCTTGCCAGCTCGCTGGAGAAAAACGAAAGCAACCGCCGCGCCTTTATGGCCGACATCTCCCATGAACTGCGCACGCCGCTGGCGATACTGCGCGGTGAGCTTGAAGCGATGCAGGATGGCGTACGCAAGCTGACGCCCGAAGCCATCAGCTCGCTACAAAGCGAAGTGGTGGTGCTGACTAAACTGGTCGACGACTTGCATCAGCTGTCGCTGTCCGATGCGGGCGCCCTCGCCTATCGCACACAGCCGGTTGATTTGGTTAATCTGCTGGAAGTGGTGGCTGGCAGCTTCGGCGAACGTTATCGCAGCCGCGGCTTATCGCTGAATCTGGCATTGCCCGCGCAGGCCGAGAGCTTTGGCGATCCCGATCGTCTGATGCAGCTGTTCACCAATTTGCTGGAAAACAGCCTGCGTTATACCGACAGCGGCGGCGCGGTGCAGCTCTCGATGGCGCTGGCGGGTGAAAACTGGCAGCTGAAGTTTGCGGATAGCGCGCCGGGCGTCGATCCGGCCCATCAGGCACAATTATTTGAACGATTTTTCCGCGCGGAAAGTTCGCGTAATCGCGCCAGCGGCGGCTCGGGGCTTGGCCTGGCGATCTGTAAAAACATCGTGGAAGCGCATGACGGCAGCATCAGTGCGGATCACTCTGATTTAGGTGGACTGCAAATCACGCTAAACTTGCCGTATGTTCCTCACTAGACGTCCCATATGAGCCCGGAAAATAGCGATCCTCTGATCCTTGTTGTAGAAGATGAACCCAAACTGGCGCAGCTGATGATTGATTATCTGCAGGCATCCAACTATCGCACGCACCACATTGCCGACGGTAACGAGGTGTTGAGCTACGTACAGCAAACACCGCCGGATCTGATGCTGCTGGATTTGATGCTGCCCGGCCGCGATGGCTTAACGCTGTGCCGCGAAATTCGCCGCTTCTCCGAGTTGCCGATCATCATGGTGACCGCGCGTACCGAAGAGATTGATCGCCTGCTGGGGCTGGAAATCGGTGCCGATGACTATATCTGCAAGCCGTTCAGCCCGCGTGAAGTGGTGGCGCGCGTCAAAACCATTTTGCGCCGCGTCAAACGTTCACCGGAAGAAGCGCAGCAGGAATCGCATCTGCATATTGATGAGAGCCGCTTTCAGGCCAGCTGGCGTGAACAGCAGCTGGAGCTGACGCCTGCGGAGTTTCGTCTGCTGAAAACGCTGGCGCTGGAGCCGGGAAAAGTGTTCTCGCGCGAGCAGTTGCTCAATCATCTCTACGACGATTACCGCGTGGTCACCGATCGCACCATCGACAGCCACATCAAAAACCTGCGCCGCAAGCTGGAAAGCCTCGATGCGGAACAGCCGTTTATCCGAGCCGTATACGGCATGGGCTATCGCTGGGAAGCGGACGTCTGCCGCTTGCTGTAACCTGCAGCGGCTTACGTTGATCAAGGTCAATTTACATCGGATGCGGGCCTGCCTACAATTCCCCACCTTTTGCAGGGCCGTATAATGCGGCCGCTGCACCTGCCATCCGCGATGGCATGCTGACCTGACATCAGTGAGAAAATCCATGTTAAAACCTGAACTGCTTTCTCCAGCGGGATCGCTGAAGAATATGCGCTATGCCTTTGCCTACGGCGCTGACGCCGTCTATGCCGGCCAACCGCGCTACAGCCTGCGCGTACGCAATAACGAATTCACCCACGAAATTCTGGCCAAGGGCATCAATGAAGCCCATGAACTGGGTAAGAAATTCTACGTGGTGGTCAACATCGCCCCGCACAACGCCAAACTGAAAACCTTTATCCGCGATTTGACGCCGGTGGTGGCGATGCAGCCGGACGCGCTGATCATGTCCGATCCCGGCTTGATTATGCTGGTGCGTGAAGCCTTCCCGCAGATGCCAATTCACCTGTCGGTGCAGGCCAACGCGGTTAACTGGGCGACGGTGAAATTCTGGCAGCAAATGGGGCTGACGCGCGTGATTCTGTCGCGTGAGCTGTCGCTGGATGAGATCGCCGAAATCCGCCAGCAGGTACCGGAAATGGAGATTGAAATCTTCGTGCACGGCGCGCTGTGCATGGCCTATTCCGGCCGCTGCCTGCTCTCCGGCTATCTTAACAAACGCGATCCTAATCAAGGGACCTGCACCAACGCCTGCCGCTGGGAATATAAAGTGGAAGAAGGCAAGCAGGACGAGGTTGGCAATATTGTCGGTTTCCATGAGCCGGTTAAGGTGCAAGAAGCTACGCTCGGCGTTGGTGCGACCACTGACCGCGTGTTCCTGCTGGAAGAGAAGATGAAACCGGGTGACGTGATGAGTGCCTTTGAGGACGAACACGGCACCTACATCATGAACTCAAAAGATCTGCGCGCGGTGGCGCACGTTGAACGTCTGAGCCAAATGGGCGTGCATTCGCTGAAAATTGAAGGTCGCACCAAATCCTTCTACTACTGCGCGCGCACCGCGCAGGTTTATCGTCGCGCCATTGACGATGCCGCAGCCGGCAAACCGTTCGACCCGGCACTGCTGGAGACGCTGGAAGGCCTGGCGCATCGCGGTTACACCGAAGGTTTCCTGCGTCGTCATACCCATGATAGCTATCAGAACTACGAGCAAGGTTTCTCCATCTCCGAGCGCCAGCAGTTTGTCGGTGAATTCACCGGCGAACGTCGCGGCGACTGGGCGCAGATTGCGGTGAAGAACAAGTTTATGCTCGGGGATGCTGTCGAGATCATGACGCCTGAAGGCAACCTCAATTGCACGCTCGAAACCATGCAGAACGATAAAGGATCAGCGGTAGACGTGGCGCCAGGCGATGGGCATCGCGTGTGGATCCCGGTACCGGAATCGGTCAACCTCGCCTTTGCCCTGCTGCTACGTAACTTCACCGATGGCAACAGCACCTACGATCCACACGGGAAAAATCGCACGTAATGAAAAGATTTCGGCGAAGTTAGATTAGGATCACAGACCACCTCTTCGCCTCGCTTTAGAATCCCGCCTGCTGCTAACGAGTAAGAATAAAAGCAGGTAGTACCAGGAACCACCTCATTCACCCGCCCGGCTCCCCCGTGCGGGTTTTCTTTTTTTCGTCTCCCGCCGATAAAGTTCTCTCCCCAGCTATGCTATAACCAGTGCTCTGTCTCTCGCATCAAGGAACTGATAATGCAAAACAAACCGCTGACGCTGCTGATCCTCAATGGGAAAGGCGCAGGTAATGAAGATTTGCGCGCTGCGGTGAATACGCTGCGTGATGAAGGCTTTAATCTGGCGGTGCGCGTCACCTGGGAAAAGGGTGATGGCGATCGTTATGTACAAGAAGCGGTCGCTTTGCAGGCAGAAACCGTGGTGGCGGGAGGCGGCGATGGCACCATCAATGAAATCGCGACCGCGTTAGCGAGATTGCCAGAGCAACAACGTCCAGCGCTGGGCATTTTACCGCTCGGCACCGCCAATGATTTCGCCACCAGCGTCGGTATTCCCGAAGGCATGGAACCGGCTTTACGCTTAGCGCTGGTGGGAAAAGCCACGGCGATCGATTTGGCGCGCGTGAATGGCGATCGCTACTTTATCAATATGGCGACCGGCGGATTTGGCACCCGCATCACCACCGAAACGCCTGAAAAGCTGAAATCGGCGCTGGGTGGCGTGTCGTACTTTATTCATGGGTTGATGCGTGTCGATGCGCTGAAGCCTGACAGCTGTGAAATCAGCGGCCCTGGCTTTAACTGGCAAGGCGATGCGCTGGTGATTGGCATTGGCAATGGACGTCAGGCCGGTGGCGGACAAAAGCTCTGCCCGGATGCGCTGATCAATGATGGACAGCTCAACCTCAGCATCGTCACCGCGCAAGAGCTGCTGCCCACGTTGCTGCATTCCCTGACGCGTGACGATGAAAATCCGAATATCGTCACCGCGCAGTTGCAGTCACTCACCATCCGCTCACCGCATGAGATGACGTTTAATCTGGATGGTGAACCGCTGACGGGAAGTGAGTTTGAGATTGAAGTGATGGCGGGCGCACTGAGCTGCCGCTTGCCGCCGCAGTGCCCATTATTAGCGTGATTTTTCGCGGGTCGCCAATCATGGCGACCCAGTCGCTGATTTAGACTTTCATCCAGCGGCGTTCCAACGCGGAAACCGCTACCGCTTCCAGCACCTTCTGCACCTGCAATCCTTCGGCGAAATCTGGCCACATGCGATCGCCAGCGGCAATGCCATTGATCAAATCGCGGATCTCGACGGTTTTCTGATCGTTAAAACCGATGCCGTGTCCGGCAGAGACGCAGAAATTGGCGTAATCCGGATGTGCCGGACCGGTCAAAATGGTTTTGAAACCCTGACGTCCTGCCGGTTCATCGTGGATGTACAGCTCCAGCTCGGCCATACGTTCCTGGGTATAACGCAGCGTGCCTTTGGTGCCGGTGACCACATAAGTCAGACCCATTTTGCTGCCGCAGGCGATACGCGAGGTTTCAAACACGCCGTGCGCCCCGTTTTTAAAGCGCAGCAAGGCACTGGCCTGATCTTCATTTTCCACCGGCAGCAGGCGCGACTTGTCCTTCGGGTCCGGACGCTCTTTAATCACCGTCATCATATCGCCGCTGACTTCTTCAATATCACCGACCAGATAGTGCGCCATATTCACAATATGTGCAGCGAGGTCGCCTAACGCGCCTAATCCCGCCAGCGCTTTCTGGCAGTGCCAGTCGAGTGGGGTTTCTGGGCGTGCCAGATAATCTTCGTTGTGCGTGCCGTAGAAATGCACCACGTCGCCGATTTCACCGCGAGCGATAATCTCGCGTGCCAGCTGGCTGGTCGGGTTTTTCATGTAGTTGAAACCGACCAGCGTTTTCACGCCCGCCTGCTGCGCCGCTTGCACCATCTCTTCCGCATCGGCCACTGACAGCGATAACGGTTTCTCGGAGTAAACGTGCTTGCCGTTACGAATCGCTTCCAGCGCCATCTCTTTGTGCAGGAAGTTTGGCGCACAGATATCAACCACATCGATGTTTGGATCGCGTACCAGCTCACGCCAGTCGCCAGTAGAACGTGCAAAGCCAAAGGTTGCCGCTTGTTTCGCCGCCAGCTCTGGATTTACCTCCGCCAGCATCTCACGCACGATCTCGCCTTTCAGGGCAAAAACCGTGGGGGCCTGAGCGTAGGCAATCGCGTGACAACGACCGATGTAACCACTGCCAATAATACCGATTCTGACTTTGTTCATGACTAATCCTGCATTCGGGTAAGCGTTGATGTGGAATATATGTTTCGCTTTTTGCCCCGACAACGGTGAAATGAAATATCTGTGATCATGCATGCGAGGTATCTGACAAAATCGACAAATCAGAATGTAATTTTGCATAGAGTTGGTGATCATCGTCACAAAATGGATTCTGTCAGCCGTGATTCTACTGCTCTGAGTTCGCTTATAACGTGCAATTGACGCTTTATTCAGCAGTCAGAACGAATTGTGAAAAAGAGTTTTGACAAGGCGAGGTCTGCTCGATAATATGCGCCCCGTTCAAACGATTCCTCTGTAGTTCAGTCGGTAGAACGGCGGACTGTTAATCCGTATGTCACTGGTTCGAGTCCAGTCAGAGGAGCCAAATTCTTGAAAAGAGCAGCCTATAAGGCTGCTTTTTTTGTGTCTGCGATTTGGGTGCTGTTTTCCCCCTCATCCTGGCCCTCTTCCACTGGGAGAGGGAACACTCCGCTACACCATGCCTTTATGCACTCGCCGATCGGCTCCCTCTCCTTTGGGAGAGGGTTGGGGTGAGGGGAACATGACGCTCTGTGATTCTGTTCACAACTCTTTTAACGCCGACTTGTATGGTAGTATTTGTGCGCGTATTTTTTCATCATTGCATTCCCGTTGGAGTAGATGATGAAAAGTGTAGTGATAGAGCAACCGGGTGAACTGGTACTAGCAGAGCGTCCACTGCCGCAACCCGCTGCAGGTGAAGTACGCGTGAAGGTGCAATTTGCCAGCATCTGCGGTTCCGATGTGCATATCTGGCACGGTCACAATCCTTTCGCTAAATATCCACGCGTCATTGGTCACGAATTTTTTGGCCTGATCGATGCAGTCGGCGCTGACGTTGCCGCCAGCCGCATTGGCGAACGCGTGGCTGTCGATCCGGTTGTCAGCTGCGGTCACTGCTATCCCTGCTCCATTGGTCGCCCAAACGTCTGCAAAGAGTTGCAAGTGATTGGCGTGCACCGCGACGGCGGCTTTAGCGAATATGCCGTCGCACCAGCTAAAAACGCCTTCCGCCTGCCGGATAGCATTCCCGACAAACTCGCCAGCATGGTCGAACCTTTCACCATCGCGGCCAATATCACCGCCTTCCTCAAACCACAGCCAAACGATGTGGCGCTGATTTACGGTGCCGGTCCAATGGGCCTCACCGCCATTCAGGTGCTGAAAGGCGTATACGGCGTTGAACAGGTCTTGGTGGTTGATCGTCTGCCGGAACGTCTGGCGCTGGCGCAGGAAAACGGTGCCGATCAGGTGTTCAACAACAGCGAGATTCCATTAGCCGCGCAGCTGGAAGGCGTGCAGCCAACGCTGATTATTGATGCCGCCTGCCATCCGACGATTCTGGCCGAAGCCGCTGCCCTCGCCTCACCTGCAGCGCGTATCGGCCTGCTGGGCTTCTCTGGCGAGCCGTGCAGCATTACGCAGCAAAGTCTCACCAGTAAAGAGCTGTCGCTGTTCACCTCGCGCCTCAACAGCAATCGCTTCCCGCAGGTGATTGAGTGGATTGAGCAAGGCCAGATCCAGCCGGAGAAACTGGTGACGCACTATTTCTCGCTGGCCGAGGTGGAGCAAGCCATGACGCTGTTCGAAAAAGATCCCCGCACCTGCTGCAAAGTGATCCTACAAATGGGTTAAGTTAACCCGCACACCAGGTGTCCCCATGCCGGTCCCTTACCCGCCGGCATTATTACTATAAAAATGACGATGACGGAGTTTCTATGTTTAAGAACCTGCGCTGGACCCTCGTACTGCTGTTGTTCCTGGTGTTTATGATCAACTACCTGGATCGTATCGCCCTCTCTCTGACCGTACCGCTGGTGGAAAAAGACCTGATGATCAACGCCGAACAGTTCGGCATGATTTTCGGCAGCTTCTTCTTCGGTTATGCCCTGTTCAACTTCATCGGTGGCTTAGCGACCGATAAATTCGGCCCGACTATCGTGCTCGGCACCGCCGTTGGCATGTGGTCGCTGTTCTGCGGCCTGACCGCGATGGCGACCGGCTTCTGGTCGATGATGATTCTGCGCGTGCTGTTTGGCATGGCGGAAGGCCCCATCTCGGCGTCGGCGAACAAAGCGATTAACGGCTGGTTCCCGAAAAAACAGGCCGCCACCGCGATGGGTTTACTCAGCTCGGGTTCACCGCTGGGTGGCGCGGTTGCCGGCCCGATTGTGGGTTATCTGGCGCTGTCGTTCGGCTGGCGTCCGGCGTTTGTGGTTATCGCCGCGATTGGTTTTGTCTGGCTGGCGCTGTGGTTCTTCTTCGCGTCAGATAACCCGGCGAAAAGTAAGCGCGTATCGGCGGAAGAGCGTGCCTTGGTGGAAAAACTGAAAGCAGAAGAACCGGCTGACGTGATCGACCCAAGCGGCAACGCGCACGGTTTGGGCTTCTATCTGCGCCAGCCGATCATTCTGGTCACCGCCTTTGCCTTCTTCTGCTACAACTACATTCTGTTCTTCTTCCTGAGCTGGTTCCCGGCGTATCTGGTGCAGGCGCACGGCCTCGACATCAAAGCGATGAGCATCACCACCATGATCCCGTGGATTGTTGGCTTCGTGGGCCTGGCATTGGGTGGCTGGATCTCCGATAAGATTTTCAACATCACCGGCAAGCTGCTGCTTTCACGAAAAATTGTGCTGGTGGTTTCACTTACCGCCGCCGCGATTTGCGTGGCGCTGGCAGGTACGATAAAAGAGGTCAACTCGGCGGTGATCATGATGTCGATCTCGATCTTCTTCCTCTACATCACCGGCGCGATTTACTGGGCGATTGTGCAGGACGTGGTGCATAAAAGCCGTGTCGGCAGCATCAGTGGCTTTATCCATCTGATTGGTAGCCTGTCAGGCGTGATCGGCCCAGTGGTGACGGGCTTCATCGTGCAGCACTCGGGTAAGTTTGACAGCGCCTTTATCCTCGCAGGTGCGGTGGCCGGCGTCGGTGCGCTGCTGGTGCTGCTGGTAATTCGCGAACCCAAGGCCAACAATAAACCGGTTTCAGTGTAAATCTCATGGGGCGCTGAGCGCCCCATTTGCCAAAAGGAATGACTATGTTAGAGCTTGAACGCCTCCCCGCTGATGTCCAACGTCCCGCTTACGATCGCAGCCAACTGAAAACCCGCATGGTGCACATCGGCTTTGGTGCCTTCCATCGTGCGCATCAGGCGCTGGCAACCGATAAGCTGGCGGCACAAGGCAGCGATTGGGGTTACTGCGAAGTGAATCTCAACAGCGGCACGCTGATTCAGGCGCTGCGTCAGCAGGATCTGCTCTATACGCTGACCGAAATGGCCGATGAGAGTTTACACACGCGCGTGATTGGCGTGGTGACGCAAGCGCTGCATGGCAAAGGCGACGGCATTGATTCAGTGATTGAGGCGATGAGCCAGCCGGATGTGGCGATTGTCTCGATGACCGTGACCGAGAAAGGCTATTGCTACATGCCGTCGAGCGGCAAGCTCAATCCCGATCATCCCGATATTGTGCACGACCTCGCCAATCCGACTGAGCCACGTTCGCTGCCCGGCTTGATTCTGGCGGCCATTATCCGCCGCCGCGAACGCAATTTGCCGCCGTTTAGCGTGATGTCCTGCGACAATATGCCGGAAAACGGCCATGTCACGCGCAACGTGATCACCCAGCTGGCCGAGCGCCACAGCGCTGAACTGGCGGAGTATATCCAGACGCACATCACCTTCCCTTCAACCATGGTCGATCGCATCGTCCCGGCAATGACCGATACGGCATTCGACGCGCTGGCCGAACGTTTAGGCAGCCGCGATCCGGTGGCGGTAGAAGCAGAACCGTTTTTCCAGTGGGTCATCGAAGACAACTTTGTTAACGGACGTCCGGCGTGGGAAAACGCCGGTGCGGAGCTGGTCAGCGATGTGCTGCCGTTCGAAGAGATGAAACTGCGCATGCTCAACGGCAGCCACTCGTTCCTCGCCTATCTCGGTTTTCTCGCCGGTTATGAGCACATCAGCGATTGCATGGCCGATGCCAGCTATCGTGCGGCGGCACGCGCGCTGATGTTGCAGGATCAGGCGCCGACGCTGCGCACGCAGGGCGTCGATCTCGAAGCCTATGCCGATTCCCTGATTGCACGTTACGAGAATCGCGCCATCAAACATCGCACCTATCAAATCGCCACCGATGGCACGCAGAAGCTGCCGCAGCGTCTGCTGGATAGCGCGCGCTGGCATCTGCGCAACGGCACTTCATGCGACTTCGTGTTGCTGGGCGTGGCAGGCTGGATGCGCTACGTCAGCGGCGTGGACGAGCAAGGCCAGGCCATTGAGATTCGCGATCCGCTGAAAGATCAGCTGGCAAATATCGTGGCTAACAGTGATGACGGTGCAGATCGTGTTAAAGCGTTGCTCGGCCTAACTGCCGTGTTTGGCGACGATCTGCTTCAGCAGCCGGCCTTTGTCTCACGCGTGACCGAACTCTATCTGCAGCTGGTGCAACAGGGTGCGCGCGCCACGGTGCAGAGCCTCGTCACACAAGGCTAAGCGCCTGCACAAATGTGTAGCGCAGACGCAGCGTGCTGATTAGACTGAACCTTTCTTAACGGGCTGGCAGATGCCAGCCGTAATACGGATATTGCTGCATGTCGACTGCCTATACCATAACCACCAGCGAACCGGTAAATCAGCAGATCTATCGTTATCTGCGTAAAGATATTGTGACCTGCGTTATACATCCGGGCTCGCTGCTGTCGGAGAAGGAAGTGTCGGCGCGTTTTAACGTATCGCGTCAGCCGGTACGTGAAGCTTTCATCAAGCTGGCGGAAGCCGGACTGGTGCAGGTGTTACCGCAGCGCGGCACCTTCGTACGCAAAATCTCTGCCCAACGCGTGGCCGACGGCCGCTTTATCCGTGAAGCGGTAGAGATCGCCGTGGTACGCCGCGCCGCGCAGGAGATTGGTGCCAGCGGATTGATGGCGCTGGAGCACAACCTGCAACTGCAGCGTCTCGCCGCTGAACGTCATGACAGCCAGGCCTTCTTAGGACTGGATGATGAGTTTCACCGTCTGATTGCGGAAGGGATTAACTGCCTGCTGGCGTGGGAAACGGTGGAGAACATCAAAGCGGCTATGGACCGCGTGCGCTTTCTGACCCTGAGCGAAGTGTCACCGCCGGAGCGTTTGATTCAGCAGCATGAAGATATCTATAACGCGTTGAAAGCGCATGATGTTGACGCGGCTGAAAGCGCGATGCGTCGTCATCTACAGGAGATGATTTTGACCATTACGCCGATTGCCGAGCGTAATAGTGAGTGGTTCGAAGCGCCTTAATTTAGTGCTCGCTGTCCCCCTCCTCGGTCCTCCCCCATTAATGGGGGAGGAAGATGCTGCAATATGTAAGTGTTGAAGCAGCATGTGGCAGCATCTCCTTCCCCCGCTCGCGGGGGAAGGCCGGGATGGGGGACAGCGAGCACAGCCCCCACTCAATCAAGCAATGGTCACATCTTTTGACAGATAAACATCCTGCACCGCATTAATCAGCTGCACGCCCTCTTTCAACGTCTTCTTAAACGCCTTGCGCCCAAGAATCAGCCCCATCCCCCCGGCACGTTTGTTGATCACCGCCGTGCGCACTGACTCCGCGATATCCGTTTCCCCGGCAGAAGCGCCGCCAGAGTTGATCAATCCCGCGCGCCCCATATAGCAGTTCGCCAGTTGGTAACGCACCAAATCAATTGGGTTCTCGCTGGTCAGCTTGCTGTAGACGCGTTCATCGGTGTGACCAAACTTCACCGCGTTATAGCCGCCATTATTCTCCGCCATCTTCTGCTTCACGATATCCGCACCAATGGTCGCCGCCAGATGGTTAGCCTGGCCGGTTAAATCAGCGCTGGCGTGATAATCGACGCCGTCTTTCTTGAACGCGTCATTACGCAGATAAGCCCACAGCACCGTTACCATTCCCAGTTCGTGCGCGCGCTCGAAAGCAGCCGAAATCTCTTCAATCTGACGACGCGATTGCTCGGAGCCAAAATAAATGGTGGCGCCAACCGCCACCGCACCCAGATTAAAGGCCTGCTCAACGCTGGCGTACAGCGTCTGATCATATTGCGTTGGATAGCTCAGGGTTTCATTGTGGTTTAGCTTCACCATAAACGGAATGCGGTGCGCGTAGCGACGTGAAACCGCGGCCAGCACGCCGTAGGTCGATGCCACGCAGTTGCAGCCGGCTTCAATCGCCAGCTCAACGATGTTTTTCGGGTCGAAATAAGCCGGGTTAGCGGCAAAGGAGGCACCCGCCGAGTGCTCAACACCCTGATCGACCGGCAGAATCGACAAATAGCCGGTACCGGCTAAACGTCCGGTGTTGTACAGCGTTTGCATGTTGCGCAATACGGTGGGAGAACGATTGTTGTCGATCATCACGCGATCAACATAATCCGCGCCTGGTAAATAGAGGCTATCCGCTGGAATGGTCATGCAGCGATGTTGAAGAAGGCCGTCCGCCTCTTTGCCCAATAACTGTACGATGTCCGTCATGTTCGCTCCTGATAAATGGCTGGATTGGAACCGGCCAATGCCGATTCGCCCCCAACAGCCTGGACCGGAAAACGCCAGGCTGGCAAATTGCTGACTCCATTTTTCAGACGTATGCGCAGTGAAAAAGCGGCAATCTGGCGTTACGCCCTACCACCATTGATGGAAATGGTGCACCGGCCCAATGCCTTTGCCGACCTCCAGCGAATCGGCGTGCAACAGCGCCTGTTGTAGCCACGCCTTGGCTTCGGCGACCGTTGCCGCCCAATCATCATGACGCGGACGCAACGCCGCCAGCGCGGCGGAGAGCGAGCAACCGGTGCCGTGCGTGTGGCGTGTGTTAACACGCGGCGCGGTAAAGCGCTGGCGTCCTTCGCGCGTGATTAGCCAGTCCGGGCTTTCGGCATCGCTGAGATGTCCGCCCTTCATCAGCACCGCTTCACAGCCAAGATCGAGCAGCGCATCGCCCTGCTGCAACATGGTTTTCTCATCCTGCGCCATCGCGCGTCCCAGCAGCGCGGCGGCTTCCGGCAGGTTTGGCGTGATCAGCGACACCTGCGGCAGCAGCAATTCGCGCACGCTGGCTACCGCATCAGGCGACAGCAGCGCATCGCCGCTTTTGGCAATCATCACCGTATCCAGCACCACAAACGGCAGGCTGGCCCGTTTCAGCCGCTCGGCGACCACCTCGACTATCGCGGTTTCGGACAACATGCCGATCTTCGCGGCATCAATGCGCACATCATCCAGCACCGAATCGAGCTGTGCGCCGACAAAATCAGGTTCGATGCGATAGACCGACTGCACGCCACAGGTGTTTTGCGCCACCAGCGCGGTAATCACGCTGGTGCCATAAGCACCCAATGCGGAGAAGGCTTTGAGGTCGGCCTGAATCCCCGCGCCGCCGCTGGGATCGGTGCCAGCAATGGTCAATGCGTTGATGCGTTTCATGCTTTCACCTCCAGCGTCCACAGCATATCGAGGAAGGCAGCAACGAAGCTGCCCGGCCCGGCGACCTGGCGTGCTGTCAGCTCACCGGCCAGCGACATCACGCGGCACGCCGCTGCCACATGTTGCAGGCGATCGCCCGGCAAGCTAGTGAAGGCCGCAGCCACTGCCGACAATGCGCAACCGGTGCCAACTACGCGCGTCATCAGCGGGCTGCCGCCGGGGATTGCCAGGGTACGCGCGCCATCGGTGACGTAATCGACTTCACCGGTCACCGCCACAACGGTGTGATAATCACGCGCCAGCTGCTGGGCGGCGCTCAGCGCGGCATCGGTTTGATGCAGGCTGTCCACGCCGCGTCCGCCGCTTGCCTGATGCGCCAGGGCGAGAATTTCTGAAGCGTTACCGCGAATCGCCGCAGGTTGCAGGCTCAGCAGCTGCTGGCAGAAGGTGGTGCGCAGCGTTAATGCGCCGACCGCCACCGGATCCAGCGTCCACGGCGTGCCTGCCGCTTGCGCTGCTTGCACCGCCGCCAACATCCCATCACGACGATCGCAGGTTAAGGTGCCTACGTTGATCAACACCGCATCGGCAAAACCGGCAAACTGCGCCGCTTCATCGGGGTCGATCACCATCGCGGGCGAAGCTTGCAGTGCCAGCAGCACGTTGGCGGTAAAGGTTTGCACTACTTCATTGGTCATGCAGTGCACCAGCGGCGCTTGCTGACGCAGCAGTTGCAAAGAGTGCGCGAGTTGCACGGGGGAAAGAAGGTCAGGCTGTTTCATTAGGCTCCCAACCGGCGATCAAGAAGGCGAATGCGGTCAGGCATCTGACTTCCCTACGCTGGCATTATCCAGATCAGGTCGGCGGGTGTATCTCAGCCCTGTATTAGAGGGGCACCCCGAGTCAAAACTACGTTGGCGAGCATAGGGAACAAGCCAGATTAAAGCAAGCTATCGACACTTTTCCTGAGGATCTTGTTCGCAAAGTTACATTTTACAGGTTCATCTAACTGATTGAATAAACTCCTTAAAAACCCTTCTTTTTGCGTGCCATGTCATACTTTGTAATAAACTCCATTGATAATTCGCGTCGCGAAAAATAGCATCCCTCGCAACTTGTTTCATGACGAAACAATACGGATTTATTAATTGTTCATGGAAGTATCACGGAGGATTTGCTATGCGTCGAATTCCACGCGCGCCGCTCTCTGCGGCCATTATCTCTGCCCTGTTCGCCGGTACGTTTTTGCCTGTTCCCTGCGCCCACGCTGCGGGTTTTGTCGAAGACTCATCGCTCACTGGCAACCTGTTTTACTGGCAACGCCAGCGCGATCGTAAAGAGATGGATCCGCAAAAAGGCGCGTATGGTCAGTATGACGCCAATCTGCATCACGCCTCTGCCAACGCCAATCTCGACTTCTCATCCGGTTATGCCGGTGATGTAATTGGCCTCGATCTGGCGGCGTTTGGCGCTTTGGAGTTAAGCAATAGCGGCCCGGCGGCACCGAATGAAATTGGTTTCAGCAATGCCCGCACACGCTGGGATGAGGACTGGAGCGGAGATAAGAGTGGCTTAAGTCTTTATAAAGCGGCGATCAAGGCAAAATGGCAGGATAACTGGCTACGCGCAGGCTATTTGCAACCCAGCGGACAGACGCTGCTGGCACCACACTGGAGTTTCCTGCCCGGCACTTATCGCGGTGTTGAGGCTGGCACCGTCTTCGATTTTAGCGATGCGGGCGCCCTTTCCGTCTCCTGGATGTGGACAGACGAATACAAAGCGCCGTGGTATCGCGGCATGTACAACTTCCGCAAAGCCGATGGTGTGACGGAGATTCCGTGGCTGCAATCCTTTGGTGCCAAATATGATTTCAAAAACTCGCTGTTGCTGGAAGGCGCTTACGGCCAGGCGGCGAATTACATGGATCAGTATTTTGCTAAAGCGTCTTATCAGCTGCCGCTGGCCGATGCGCCACTGCGCACCAGCTATCAGTTTTACGGCGCGAAGGATCGTGACAACAGCGGCGTGGGCCAGGTCAACGATGTTTATGATGGCCTCGCCTGGCTACAGGCGCTGACGTTCGGCTACACGCTGGGAGCGTTCGATTTCCGCCTTGAAGGCACTTGGGTAAAAGCCGAAGGTAATCAGGGCTTCTTCCTGCAGCGTATGACGCCATCCTATGCCAGCTCAAATGGCCGCATGGATGTATGGTGGGATTCCCGCTCTGACTGGAACGCCAACGGTGAGAAAGCGCTATTCGCCGGTGTGATGGTCGATCTGGGGCACTGGCAATTACCCGGCTGGCAAGTCGGTACGTCGTACGCCTACGGCTGGGACGCTAAGCCTTCCACCAATCCGATTTACGACCAAAACCAGCGCCTGAAAGAGTCGGCGTGGAGCCTCGATCTGGTTTACACCATCCAGCAAGGCCGCGCCAAAGACACGCAATTCAAACTGCACTACACCCGCTACGACAATCACAGCGCTCTTCCCAGCTACAGCGGCGGTTACGGCAACATCTTCCAGGACGAAAGAGACATCAAATTTATGATCGTCGCGCCATTCACCCTGTTTTGACCCCGATCTGGCAGGAGCCAGAGACTTACCTCCGTGGAGAAGGATAACAACATGAAAAAGTTAAAAATCAGTTTACTGGCGCTGAGCGTGATGGGCCTTGCCGCCTGCAGTTCATCCCCGCGCAATAATCAGCAGGTCGTCGATCAAATCAGTCAGTTCGGCGTGCAGTATCAGGTCACTGACAACCAGGCGGCCGATCACGGCGTGAACTGCGCGAAACTCGGTGCCGATTGGGCATCCTGCAACACCGCTACCATCACGCTGACCAACAACGGTCCGGCGCTCACCAGTAAAAACTGGGCAATCTACATGAGCAACGTGCACGAAACGCTGCGGGTGGATAACGATCAGTTCAAAATGACCCATATCGTCGGCGATTTAACCCGTCTGGAACCGACGGAGAAATTCAAAGGTATCGCGGCGGGTGAGTCGATTGAGATCCCTATCGTCAATGAATACTGGCAGCTGTTTATCACCGACGTGATGCCGCGCTGGTATGTCACCGCCGCCAATGCCACGCCAAAAATTATCACCAGCACCGATACCGAAAACCTCAGCGACTTTGTTAAGCCGTTTGGCGGCCAATGGAAGCGCATTGCCGACGATAAAAACGTGCTAATGCTGCCGCAAAGTCGTTTCACAAAGAATGCCGATGTGGCGCAACTGCCTGCCAGCGCGCTGCGCGGACAAATCACCCCAACGCCGCGTTCGGTGAAAGTTCATGCGGCGGATGTCGATCTGAGCCGTGGCGTTGCCTTGCATCTTGAGGTATTGGCGGACAACCAGGCCGATGCAGTTAAACAGCGTTTCGATTTGATGGGGCTCAAACCGCAGTCAGCGGGTTATGACATTCATACCCGTATCGCCGTCAATCATTTCCACGGCGCAGAGGCGGTTTCCGGTGCTTATGAACTGCGCATCACACCGCGCGGCACCGATATCATTGGTTACGATCAGGCTGGCGTTTACTACGGCTTAATGTCGTTACTGTCGCTGGTGCCGGCTGAAGGTAAACCGATTATCGCCACGCTTGAAGCGAAAGACGCACCGCGCTTTGCCTATCGCGGTGCCTTCCTCGATGTGGCGCGTAATTTCCACAGCAAGCAAGCGGTGCTGCGCATGCTCGATCAAATGGCGGCATGGAAGATGAATAAATTCCACTTCCACCTGACCGATGATGAAGCCTGGCGCATTGAAATTCCCGGTCTGCCTGAGTTGACCGACGTGGGCAGCAAGCGCTGTCACGATCTCACGGAGCAGCAATGTCTGCTGCCGCAATTGGGCTCCGGGCCGTTCACGGATAACAACGGAACCGGGCATTTCAGCCGCGCCGATTATATTGAGATCGTTAAATACGCGCAGGCACGCAACATCGAAGTGATTCCGGAAATCGATATGCCTGCGCACGCGCGCGCTGCGGTTATTTCGATGGAAGCGCGTTATCAGCAACTCATGAAAGCGGGTAAACCGCAGCAAGCCAGTGAATATCGTCTGGTGGATCCAACGGATACCTCGAATACCCGTTCCGTGCAGTTGTACGATCGCACCAGCTATCTCAATCCTTGCCTCGATTCCTCAAAGCGCTTTGTCGATAAAGTGATGGGTGAAGTGCAGGCGATGCACCGCGAAGCGGGCCAACCGTTGACCACCTGGCACTTCGGCGGTGATGAAGCGAAAAACATCCGCCTCGGTACCGGCTACAGCGATATCAAAAACCCGAAAGCGGGAACGGGCATTTTAGACCAAAGCAAAGAGGACAAACCCTGGGCAAAATCTCAGGTCTGCCAGGCGGAGGTGAAATCCGGCAAGGTGGAAGATCTGGAACACTTGCCAAGTCACTTCGCGCTGGAAGTGAGCAAAATGGTAAAAGCACACGGCATTCCGGTGATGCAGGCCTGGCAAGATGGGCTGAAAGATGCAGCTAACGCGCACGCCTTCGCCACCTCGCGCGTTCGCGTTAACTTCTGGGACACGCTCTATTGGGGCGGCTTTGACACCGCTAACGACTGGACGATGAAAGATTACGAAGTGGTGATCTCCAATCCGGATTATGTCTACATGGACTTCCCGTATGAGGTGAATCCCAACGAGCGCGGCTATTACTGGGGCACGCGCTTCAGCGATGAGCGCAAGATGTTAGGCTTCGCGCCAGACAACCTGCCGCAGAACGCGGAAACCTCGGTGGATCGCGATGGCAAAACCTTCGATGCCACCTCGAATAAGCCGTGGTCAGGCGCACACGGCATTTCGGTACAGTTGTGGAGTGAAACCACACGTACCGATCAGCAGATGGATTACATGGTGTTCCCTCGCCTGCTGTCGGTCGCTGAACGTGGCTGGCATCGCGCGAAGTGGGAGCTGGATTATCAACAGGGCCGCACCTTTAAAGGCGGCGAAACCCACTTCGTTAACCAGCAGCAGCGCAATCAGGACTGGCAGCGTTTCGCCAACCTGTTAGGCCAGCGTGAGTTGGGCAAGATGGATAAAGCCGGTATTCACTATCGTCTGCCGGTGCCGGGTGCGCGCGTGGAGAATGGCACGCTGACCATGAACATTGCGCTGCCGGGTCTGCCGCTGGAGTACAGCGTGGATAACGGTAAAAACTGGCAACGTTATCTGCCGCATGCCAAACCGACCATCACCGTCGCCGATAAAGTCTGGGTGCGCAGCGTAAGTCCGGATGGCAAACGTTTCAGCCGCGCTGAAGCACTTTAAAACTGATTTGCCCCTCGCTGGAGTGCAAGGGGCGAACACTGACAAGGATGTCGATGAAACACTCAACGTTTTCTTTTTATGTTGTTGCGCTGGGCGCCGGTTTAAGCGGCGCCCTGTTTATTCCGACACTCAGCTTATTTCTGGCTAACGAACTTAATGTGGCAGCCTGGAAGATCGGTGCCTTTTACAGTATTAATGCGCTCAGCAGTATTGCTATCAGTTTGCTCATTGCTCGTTATTCCGATCGTAAAAGTCAGCGCCGTCCCCTGTTACTGTTTTGTTTATTCTCGCTCTCGCTTAATTCACTGCTGTTTATCTTCTGCCGTAATTATCTGGTGCTCATCACGCTTGGATCGTTACTCAGCGCCTGTGGCAGCGCGGCGGTACCTCAGCTGTTCGCGCTTGCGCGGCAAACCCGCAGCGACAATACCTTCAGCGCGATCTTACGCGCCCAATTTTCGCTGGCGTGGGTATTTGGCCCGCCGCTGGCATTCTGGATTATTCAATTGGCCGGTTTCGCCTGGCTTTATTCCATTATGTCCGGCTTATTACTCAGCGTGGCGCTTCTGGCACTTACCTTGCCACTGGGCGATCAGGCGGTTGTCGCTACGCCTGAACAGCAAGATGATCAGCAACCGCTGGGGCAAAACCTGACGTTGCTGATGCTCGCCACCTTGCTGGTCTGGAGTTGCAGCGCACTCTATCTGATTGGCTTTCCTCTGCATCTGGCGCAGCAGCCTATGCTTTCCGCTGAATGGGCCGGCGTGATGTTTGGCCTCGCCGCAGCGCTGGAAATTCCCATCATGCTGCTCAGTGCCAAAATGCTTAAGCGCTGGGGCAAGCAATCACAAATGCAGGCTGCCATGCTGTGCGGCATCATTTTTTATGCCGGTATTTTCTTCAGCAATGGGTTTATTCCATTGATGATCCTGCAATTTTTCAATGCCGTTTTTATCGCCATCATCGCTACCGTTGGACTGTTCTGGTTTCAGGACTTGCTGCAACATCGTCAAGGTATGGCAGCAACGCTCTATACCAATTCGATGTCCATCGGCGTGCTGATTGCTGGCGTATTACAGGGAGTTCTCACCGCAGTCTCACCGCTAGCCATCTGGCCAGCGGCCTGTGTGCTGTTGGTGATGTCATTACTACTGATAACAAAGGTCGACAATGTTTAAAAACCCTCATTCGTCGCGCATCACTGCGCGCATCAAAACACATGGAGTGTACGCTAATGAATGTCTTAATTACGGGTGGCGCGGGCTATATTGGTTCGCACATTGCCCTTAGTTTGCTGCAGCAAAATCATCAGGTGATTGTGCTGGATAATTTGTGCAATAGCTCGCCAATAGCCTTAACACGCGTTGAAGCATTAAGCGGAAAGAAAATCACTTTTCATCAGGGCGATATTCGCCGCCGAGCCGATTTAAATCAGGTTTTTAATCAGCAACCGATCGATGCCGTTATTCATATGGCGGGTTTGAAATCGGTGAATGAATCGCTGCAAAAGCCGGTGAAATATTATCAGAACAATATTGCGGGAACGTTGATGCTGCTGGAAATCATGAAACAGCATCAGGTTAATAAACTTATATTTAGCTCATCTGCCACGGTTTATGGTGTCCCGGAAAAAATCCCCCTGTGCGAAAACTGCGATACCGGTAATACCACCAATCCTTATGGTGCTTCCAAATATATGGTTGAGAAGATCATGGGTGAAGTGGTGGATGCACAACCCGAATTAGCCATTACTGCGCTGCGTTATTTTAATCCTGCCGGCGCGCATCCCTCCGGCCAGATTGGTGAGCACCCTGAAGGTATTCCCAACAATTTGCTGCCCTATCTGTTTCAGGTTGCCAATGGACAAAGAGGCAATCTGCCGGTATTTGGTGATGATTATGAGACGCCGGACGGCACCGGCGTGCGCGATTACATCCACGTAATGGATCTCGCCGAGGGCCACATCCAGGCGCTAAATCATCTCAAACCAGGCTATCGTCATTACAATCTGGGCACCGGACAAGGCTACTCGGTGCTGGAAATCGTGCAGATGTTTGAACAGGTAAGCGGCAAACATGTCCCTGTCGATATGCGCGCACGCCGTCCTGGCGATGTCGCTATCTGCTTATCCGATCCTGGGCAGGCGAAAAAAGAACTTGGCTGGCAGGCAACGCGCGGCCTTGAAGCGATGCTGCGCGATGCATGGCGCTGGCATACGCAGAATCCGCAGGGCTACATGGGGAGCGAAACCTTATGATGACGCGCGAAACGTTTTTACCGCTCAATGAGCGCCAGCTCGCCGCGCTAAAAAAAGACTTCACCGCGCTTGCTTCAGCGGATTGGCAGCAAGCATTCAGCCAGTTTAAGCAGTGGCGGCAGCAGCATCAGCCACAAGATGTCGCAGTAGCCGACTTCTCTTCGATGTTCGCAGTGCCCACCAGTCGGCTGACGGGAAGCGAGTGTAGGCTGCATCGCGTCTGGCTTGGCGGATCAACGCCGCTTAACGTCAACCGCACAATCGCCCAGTGGCAGCGTGCGATTGAAGCCAGCCGCAGTGATTTTCAGCAAACGCTGTGGGTGTGGGATGCGCAACAGCTGGCGACGGATAGCCGTTTTGTCGGTCAGCAGGCAGATAGTGCATTACAGCTGGGCACGCTGTTTCTGCCTGATGCGCTAGTGCAGGTGAACAGCCTGAGTGCACTGATGCACGCCTTTGATTGCGCACTGGTCGACGTCTTACAGCAGCTGCACGACAAACGCTATTACGCCACGCTCTCTGACTTCTTCCGCCTGACGATTCTCAATCAGTGCGGCGGCGTTTATCTGGATGCCGATACACTTCCTGCTCGGCCTGCGACACTGTTTCTCTGTCATCCTGAACTGCCTGATTTCACGGCAGAACAGCAGCAACTAAACTGGCTGAATCTCTTCACCGATGAAACCGGCATGATCATCAGTCATCAAAACAATCCGGTGTTGCAGGATTTACAACGGCGGCTCAGTGCGGTGTATCGCGGCTGGCCTCAGCCAATTCCAGCAAAAACGCCGGAAAGCGAACGCGCCATCTTCGAACCTTTTTACCAGTTATGGTGTGAGCAATTGCAGGTCACGCAGCTCAGCCATCAAGATTTCAGCCGGTTTGCCGTATGGGGCTTTGATGTTCAGCAGCATCGCGTGAGCGGGATTAAAGGCATGCGCCTGACGGAGGATATTCTCAGCGGTGAACGTCGCCCGCTGAGTGGTGAAGAGCAGCAGCATTATCAGCATACGATTACTCAGCTAGCACAACGCGACTGGCAATTAAGCGATCCTCTGCAGTTGGGTGAACTGGTACCTTTGTTTTCTGAATGCGATATCCTGCAAATTGCTTATGCGCCGCAGCTGCGCGCTGAAATTCCCTATTATCACTATTACGGCGTGCTCTCTCACGATCCGCAACTTGATAAAGTGAATGCGTTATTCAGCGACTTTTTAATTGCGCTTAATGCCAGGAACATAAAAGCAGGTGATTTCTGGCAGCCGGTTGAAGGTCAGAAAGCGTCGCCGCTGTGCTTTAAACCGGGAAGTATTACAGACAAGCAAGAACAACTCGCGATGGCGAAATTAATTTTCACCACCAGCTATCTGGAATACTGCTCGGTCGATAATATTTATGCCACTGATTTAACCACCTTACAGCTGCGGCAAAATATCCAGCCTTTCCTGCAACAGATTGCCGTGATTTATAACCCGCAGGGAAAAATGGTGGGTTTCGTTAACGCTGCGCCGATTCAGGATTACGATCACATCAAGGTGGAATATGGCTATCGTCAGGAGGTTTTTCCACTGGATGTGGCTTACGACAGTTTCGTGAATCAGCATCGCCAGCCGGACGATTTCTTCATTTTCAGCGTGGCGCTGCAGCCCGAGGAACAGGGAAAAGGCTATTTCAATCAAATTTTGTCAAAGCTTAAGGATCAAGCCAAACAGCAAAAAATGCGCCGCATCACCTTATGCGTCTGGCAATCGAACCCGGCAGCTATGATCTATCGCAAGAAAGGTTTTAAGGTGGTGAGCAGTATGAAACAGGAGGTTGCACGGTTTAGTGATGAAGTCGTGTTTATGGCGCTAATGCTGTAATCCTTCCGCGATCAAATAATCCGGTGCGAATCTATTTTTATTCGCACCGGAAGCAACAGAAGTTCACAGAAATAAGTAAAATCTTAAGCACATTGATACTTATCAAATTTATTACGCCAGAAAACAGGCCTAATTGCGCTCCGGAATTGAAATCATTCACCACCTCCGGAAGCGATAATGAAATTATTCAGTTTTATTCCACACGCCCATCGCTGGCATAACATCACTATCACGCGCAAAAGCGCAATATCGCCTACTGGCCGCACCTGTCTTGCCACTTACGTTCAGGCGCAATGTAAAGGCTGTGATGAACGACTGCATAAAATCTATTATCGCGATATTACCGATGCGCAAGCGCGACGCTGGCTGGGTTGATCACCAGCATGAAATTAAAGTGAATTAATATCCAGACGAAAAATCTCACTGTCCCGTACAAGACCCAACTTGCGCATTGCCGCTCGTTTCTGCGAACTGATCGTTTTCACGCTGCGCGACAAACGCAGAGCCGTTTGTGACACGCTCAGCCCTGCATAGAGATATTCAACGACAATTTTCTCTTTTGCAGAAAGACGTTGCCTGATGAAATTATCTGTATCGACAGTGTCATCCAGCATCAGTTGCTGAGTCTGACAATGGTTAGTCCAGATATGACGCAATCCTGTAATCCAATTTTCAGGCGTCAACGACTTACAAAAGTACGACTTAATCTGCGGTTTCATTGCATCACTGAGCTGCTGCTGTTGAGGACAATCCCCCATTGCAACAATCGTCATTTTTGGATAGTTGGAGATTAATTGATCAACTAACGTTTTAATATTCAAATCCCCTTTCGGCCGTGAGCAATCAATTAAAGCAATATTGGCGGGAGCCAAACTGAGTGAAAAAAACAATTCACTGCTATTTTTACAACAGTCCGTGACGATAAATTCAGACTCATTATTAATCACTCTCTTCAGACCTTCGAGAAATATCGGATGGTCATCGAGAATAACGACATTATTTTCGTTCATAGTTTGCTGGTGTATTTAAAGTTAATGAATTATTGAATCGTTATGGTATAGGTCGCAACCGCATTAAAATTACCGGTTTGCTGATGATTCGCGCCAGGCAAATAACGCAGGAACCAATGCCAGATTTGACAAGTGAAAGATAACTTTATTCTTTCCTTTGTCTTTCACGTGGCACAACCAAACTTCTTTTTATTACCGTTTCCAGTAAAGCAATAATGACCAAGCGCTCATGGAGTTGAAACAAGAGCACTCTCAAAACCTCAGAAGACTCCGAAAAAAAAGCCACACTTAAAAGTGTGGCGCGAGGTAAATTGTCAGGCACATTCCTCAAGTTGACGACAGCCCCCTGTCGACGTCAGTTATTCAGGGATTAATTTTAATATCGAAAATAAGCGTTGCGCCCGGTGGAATCATCTTATCTACGCCGGCATCACCAAAGGCTTTATCCGCTGGCAATATCACTTCCACTTCACTACCCTTTTTAAGCTGGCTTAATACCTTAGTTAAGGCCGGTAATAAGGAGTCCAGCTTAACGCGCTGCACCTTATTTTCCTTACCGCTGTTATCAAATATTGTTCCATCCGATAAATGTCCGGTCAGCAATATATCAACGGTGCTCTCTTCAGTCAGTTTTTCGCCCTTCCCGACTTTATTCACAACGTAATAAACGCCATCAAGCGTTTTCACCCCTTTGCGCTGTTTGGTTTTTTCAATCAGCGCGTTCCCGGCTTTCTGCTGTTTCTCGCGTTCGGTTGCCTGAGTTTGCTGCTGCGCCTGAAGTTTTTCATTCAGCGTGCCATCCAGCTCGGTGACCAGTTTCGCCACTTCATCGCTATTAAGTGCGACGCGCTGGCTGAAAGCATCTTTGATTCCCGCCAGCACCATTGGACGATCCGGCTCAACACCAAGATTCTGCTGGGCGCGCAGGCTCTGCACAATATTGCTGGCAAATGCCACGCCGTTGGCATAAGAGAGTTTTTGCTCGTGACTTTCCGGTGCCGCGCTCTCCTGCATCGCCTGCTGCTTGGTCAGTTGCTCACGCATCGCGACCTGCTGTTTCTCGGCATCCTGCAAGCTGATTTCCAGTTCGGCAATGCGATCCTGATGCTGCTTCAGCTCCGCGAGCTGTTGCGTATCGGGCTGCTTTTGCGCTTTGAGCGCCTGCGTTTCGACGCGCACCTCCTCCAGCTGATTGCTAAGCGCAATCACGCTCTCTTCCTTCTCTTTCAGCTTGCCCTCTAGTGAAGATTGTTGCAGCGCATGGGTATCCACCAGCAGTTGATGCGCGGCTAACTGGGCACGCAGTTCACTCAACTGCTCTTGCGAACCGCTCTGCTGGCTTTGATGCTCGGCCAATTGCTGTCGCAGAGATTCCAGCTGCTCGCGCTGCGTTTCAACGGTGGCTTTATCAGTTTCTAAAGCTTGCAACTGCTGTTGCAGCGCCTGCTTCTCCACCTGATGACCAGCCAGCAACTCTTTATTAATTCGCTGTTGCTCGTTGAGAGAGTGTTCCAGTACCTGCAGTTTTTTCGTCTGCTCCACATTGTGTGTGGTGGCAGGACGCAAAGGCTTTTTCTTTGGCGGCGGCGCTTTTACCCACGGTTTCGCTGCTTCGGTTTCATCGAACAGTGAATAAGGAATGGTGTGATCCGAGCTGTAACCGGTCAGCGCCGGTGCCGCCTGGCTGGCGGATGACCACAAGATTGCAGCCACTGCCAGGCCAATCAGCGAGCGGGTAAATAAGGGTTTCATGGCATTGGTTCCTTGCGCGGTTTGACATACTGCTGGGTGATTTTTTGCGCCAGTTGACGCGCCTGCGCGGCTTTGCCGCCGCGCGTCGCGCTGGCGTACATGCGAAGTTTCATCTGCTCGGCGATTTGCGTCAGATGGCGATCGTCGCTGTTTTGCACCGCAACGTTATACCAGGCGTAAGCCAGCAGCGGCTGGGCTTTGACGCCTTCTCCCGCCTGATAAGCACCGGCCAGATTAAATTGCGCCAGCGCATTACCCTGCTCGGCGGCTTTGCGATACCACTCCACCGCGCGCGCAGCATCTTTTTTCACGCCAAAGCCGCGACTGTAAGCGGCGCCGACATCGTTTTGCGCCTGTGCGTCGCCCTGCTGCGCGGCCTGTAGCAACCAGTTAAAGGCTTGCTGCTTATCCTGCAGCAGCGGATTGCCGCTGCGATGGTAACGTGCCAGCTGCTGTGCGGCGGCGCTGTTGCCCTGCTCGGCGGCACGCTCTAACCACTGTTTGCCATCGCCGGGCTGATGATCGAGCAGCAACTTGCCGAGCTGATATTGCGCTTCAGGCTGGCCGCTTTCGGCGGCGGCCTTAAGCAGCGGTTGTGCGGCATCGCGTTGACCAGCCGACGCCAGCCAGCCGCCATACTGTTGCTGCGCGCGTTGTTCACCGGCTTCGGCCTGCTGACGCGTAGCTGTCATCTGCTGATTGAAGTCGCTGAGTAAACGCGGTTGAGCAAAAGGCTCAGTGGCAGGCGATGCGTGCGGCTGCACGTGTGTGACACAGCCACTCAGCAATGCGCTCAGTGCTACGAAAGAGAAGAGAGTTTTCATCGTCACATCACTCCCCATCTGCCTGCGCCAGCATGGCGCGGAACAGTTCGCTGTGGATTTGCTGACAACGCTTTGCCAGTTCGGCCTGATAAACGCTGTCGAGTGTGGCTTGCATATCGGCAGCAAGTTGCGGACGGGTGAGCAGATATTTGGCGCTGCGATCCATTAACCCGTTGAGCGCATCGTGCTGTTGCTGAAAACGTGCCTCATCGTACTGCGCCAGCGCAGAAACCTCGGCCTGGCAGCGATCGAGGCTGGGTAGTTGATTAGCATGCTGCGCGGCCGGGATGGTTTCCGCATGATAGGATGCGTTGGCATTAGGCAGGGAAAAACAGCCGGTAAGCATTAATACGCTACCGATAGTGGCTCCGAATTTAAAATATCCTGAAATTTTCATGACTAATAAGTTCCAGTCGATTGGGGGCAAATTAAGTCTCTCGCTTCAATCTGCTGGCGCATTTATTTTATTGCAGGATGCGGGATGTTTTATCATCCTTTGCGGCGCTCTCGTTATCCCGTTATTACCCAAGGTGTTCGGTAATATCTATAGCTGTAACTGGCCCTTTCCTTGTGGCTGTGCCGCAGGAAATAAGGTGTTTAACATCAGTGGATAACGTGCAAAATATTGTTCGGAGAGGCTTAACGTTCGGGTGACATAATAAGCAGAGCCACTATTCTTCGCTACGAGAGCACTCTCAAAAAATATTCCCTTTCTCGTACCGAACATTATGACGATTAATAATCTTCGCAGGTCAGGCTAATCTGCGGCGATATATCCACCCTTTCTGGAAATTTTTGGCGACTGACGCGAATTATCAAACAAAAAAGATGACATTGGTGGTTAAGCGCGGTAATTTCCGGCCGCTGTAACCTTGACACGTTGCGCTTTCAACAGCCGCTTACGTCATACAGCCAGAAAAATACAGTACACTGATTCTCACCCCCTATTGATAAGCAAGAGTGTTTGAGGATGAAAACATTCCGTCGTAATAACGTCTCTATCGCCCTGCTGGATGATCACTTCCTGGTGTTGCGCGGGCTCAGTGATGTACTGCGGGAAAATCCCGACTTCGATGTAGTGGGAACCTTTACCAGCAGCAAGGAGTTGCTGAACTGCATTAAAGCCACCAAGGTCGACGTGGTGATTGCTGATTATGAGTTGGCGCCAGCCGATGTCGATGGCCTGAATCTGATCAAAACCTTGACGCGTTTGTATCCGCACGTTGCGGTGTTGGTGGTGTCAGCACATTACAATCCGGCTACGGTAGCGCTGGCACTACGCGGTGGTGCAAAAGGCTTTATCGGGAAAAACCGTCCGTTTGAAGAGATTCAAAACGCTGCGCTGGAAGTCAGCCGTGGACGCACCTTTATCGAACCGCAAATGGCTCAGGAACTGGCTAACCAACAGCGACATGGCGAAGTGCTGATCAGCGGCAACTACAGCGAAGCCAATGTTCGCCAGGCGGTGAGTTTGTCGGCGCTGTCACCCAAGGAACAGGAAGTGATTCGCTGTTTTCTCGCCGGTATGACGGTGACAGACATCGCGGAGAAGTTTAATCGCAGTTTGAAAACCATCAGCGGTCAGAAGCAAAGCGCCATGCGCAAGCTGGGACTGAAAGCCGATCACGAACTGTTTATCATCAAGGACGAATTGCTGAAGTCACTTCACATCTAAGCGAATCCCACCATTGGCGGGCAAGCTCTTCACTTACGCTAGCGCCTGCGCGCAGTTGGCTTTCGATGGTGCCCGCCAACTGCGCCAGGCCGTTCATCTGAAAGATTTGTGCGGTACCGCGTAGCCGATGCACATGGTGCTGCATCAGTCGCGTGTCCATTGCCTCGCAGGCGTGATTGAATCCACAGATATCCGCTTCCAGCCAGGCTTGCAGCTCCTGTTGATCGGACTCTTCTCGTGGCACATGCACACCGCTCGCTGCCGCCAGATGGCACCAGCGGCGTAAACAACCAGCTAGCGCGGTGAGGATGATGGGCTTGCTGAGCACCGCATCAAAACCACTGGCCTCGCATTGCTCAAGATGCGCATCGTCACTCATGGCGGAAATCGCCACCACCGGCGTGGCTTCAATACCTCGTTCACGCTCCATCATGCGTAAGCGTCTGGCGATGTCATACCCGCTGATGTCTGGCAAATTAACGTCCAGCAGAATCACATCGTAGTAATTCTCTTCGTCGAGTAGCGCTAACGCTTGCTGGCCGTTTTCCGCCAGCTCAACCTGGCAACCCAGCGTGGCCAACTGCGCCTGGAAAGTCCGCTGTGCGGCGGGGTGATCTTCCACCAGCAGAATCATGGTGTCCGGCGTAAAACGCGGTAATGCAGGCTCAAGCACCGGGGGTTTTGCAGTGCAAAGGCGTAACGGCACTTTTAAGGTGAAGGTGCTGCCCTCGCCCGGCTGGCTTTGGCAGGTCAACGCACCGCGCATTAGCGTTACCAGTTGTTGTGAAATCCATAAACCTAATCCGCTGCCGCCATACCGGCGATCGGCACCGTCATCCACCTGCGTCCAGGCATCAAACAAGGTTTTTTGCGCGTCCGGCGCAATACCAATGCCGGTATCCGCCACGGCCAGCGCGATCATGCAGGTATTATCGGCAAAGAATTCTGCCTCCAGCGTCAGCGAAATCGCGCCGTGGTGAGTAAACTTAATCGCGTTAGAGAGCAGGTTATTGATGATTTGGCGTAAGCGATGCGGATCGCCTTTCATCCACTGCTTTTTGAGTGGTTCATCAATGGTAATCAACAGATTCAGCCCTTTTTCCTCCATCATCGGGCGATAGCTCGCGCAAATGGTGTTGATCAGTTCGCTGAGATCAAAAGGCTGGCTATCAATAACGATGCACTCTGCGGAGAGCTTACTGTGATCAAGAATATCGTTGAGCAGATCGAGCAGGCTGCGTGCCGACGAAGAGGCGAGCGCCAGATATTGCTGCTGCTGATGCGCATTCTCGTTACGTTTCATCAGTTCCAGCGAGGCAATCATCGCATTCATTGGCGTACGAATTTCATGGCTCATCATGGCGAGAAACTGGGTTTTGCGCTCTTCGCTGGCGGTAGCGCGGCGGCGATGCATGATCGCGCGCTGCAGCAGCCAACCCAGCAACAACACTAAAAAGCAGAAGGTGAAGATTTCCCAATGATAAAGGGAAAAAATCACGCCCATCGATGGATAACCGAGGCGCATGTCACCTACCCAACGGCTAAACATCTCGTTGGCATCCGCGGCTGGTATGGCGCTTAAGGCTTTATTAATGATGCTCAATAGCTGCGGATCGGCGGCGGAAATGCCCATGGTTAAACTGGCCGATAATTCGGGAATTTGACCGGCAATCGCCAGCTTATGTGAATAGTAGCGCCACAGCAGCGGACGCATGACCAGACTGGAACCGAGGCCCAAATCGGCACGATCTTCATACACCGCCTGAAACACCTCGCGCATATGATTTACCGGCAATAACAGAATGTCTGGGCAGTTCTCTTTCAGCCAGCTCTCATACAGCGTTCCGCTGCGCACCGCGACACGTTTGCCGCGCAGTTGATCAAGGGAGTGAATGGTGGCGCTGTTGTTGTGGGTGATTACCGTCGCGCTGGTCGCAAGCCAGCGATTGCTGAACAGCCAGCCTTCCAGCTGATCCGCTGCCAGCAGCTCAGGCGCTATCGCTGAAATTAACGTCGGCGACTGTTCGCTCTTTTCCGCCAGCACAAAACGCAGGCCGGTGATCTCGCTGATTTTGTCCAGATAATCGCGGCTTAGGCCAATGTGTTGATTCTCTTCCTGATAATCCAGTGGCCAACTGGCGATGAAGTGGTAAGGAACCACCGGATGCGCAGCGATCCAGCGCTGCTCATCCTCGGTGAAGGCGATCTGCGTAGCGAAAGTAGAATAAGAGAGTAGCAGGCCAGCCAGAAGCAGCAGGCCCGATAGCAAAGCACGCATAACATAATAACCTGACTAATAAGACGAACTGCTGCGCGCTAAAAGCGTTGATGCCGCAGGATTAGGCAGGCTATTTGATGGAAAAAGCGTCAAACACTCTACGAGAGCACTCTCAATTGCCTTATCTCAAGGCATCAGGTTGTTAATCAGCGTTTGCCAATCTCTGGTGGTTTGAACGGTTGGCGTAGACTTTTGCCGCAGTTGCGTTTCAATGACGTCGGCTTGATGAGCCAGCTCTGGCAGCTGGTACATCTGTGCTACGCCGCGAATGCGATGTACAAAATGGATCATGTGCGGCACATCGCGCTGTTCACAGGCATGAACAAAGTTATCCCGATCCTGTTGCAGCCATAACTTCACTTCATCACTTAACAACGGCGTATCCTGCTCTTGAATTGCCTGATAGTGTCCGAGTTTTTCTGCCAGCTCGGCTAATCGAATCGGTTTAACTAACACATCATCCATGCCGCTGGTTAAACAGCGTTGCCGATGCTCAAGACTGCTGACGGCGGAGATCGCGATCAGCGGCGTGCGATCGCGCTGTTGTGCGGTTTCTAACTCACGGATCTGTTCTGCCAGCCAATAGCCATCCTTGCCGGGTAAATTACAATCCAACAGCATGATATCGTAGTAGTTTTCCTCCTCCAGCAGTTGTAAAGCCTGTTCGGCACTCTCAACCATTTCATAATGGCAATTGAGCTGTTTAAGCTGAGCAGCCAGCACCTGCTGATTGGCGGGATGATCCTCCACCACTAACACTGCTAGCCCAGCGGGAAGCGCTGTCATTGGCTGTTGGTCTTGAATGCTACCCGGCGAATGACTCTTATTCAGCGGCAAAATACAGGTGAAGATGCTGCCTTTGCCCTCCTCACTACTTAGGGTTAAATCTCCGCCCATACGTTTTGCCAGGGTGCGACACAGATAAAGCCCCAAACCGCTACCACTGCGCACGCGGGCACCGCGACTTTCCGCCTGCTGCCAGGCCTGGAACATCCGCTGCTGATCGGCGGCTGCGATACCGATGCCGGTATCTTCCACAGCGAGGGTTAATGCATCCGGTAATCCTGGCTCGCTGTGCCAATCGGCTTTAAGGGTAATTGCCCCGCTATCGGTGAACTTCACCGCATTCGACAACAAGTTATTCACAATTTGGCGCAGACGATGCGCGTCCACATCCAGCCATAATGCTTCGAGCACGGGCTGCAGTTCCAGCACCAGTGTCACACCTTTTCGCTCGGCTGAAGGCCGCTGGCTATCACAGATTGCCGCCAGTAAGCTGCTGATTTCACATGGCGCAATCTGCAACGGAATCTGCTGCTGACTGAGTTTGCTGTGATCCAGCACGTTATTGAGTAATTCCAGCAGATCCTGCGATGAAGAGAGCGCCAGTGCCTGATACTCCTGTTGCTTTTTCGCTGTCGCAGGCTGTTGCAGAAGCTCTAACGACGCAATGATGGCGTTCATTGGCGTGCGGATTTCATGGCTCATAATCGCCAGAAATTCGGACTTACTTTTTTCGCTTGCCTGGGCACGACGACGGGCTTTTATCGCACTACTAAGCGCCAATAGCAGCAGCACCAGCAGCGTGGCAAAGGCGATAAGCTGATAACGATAGTGCTCAACAATCACGCCAATAGACGGCGTGCCGAGATCGACAATGCCGACCCAGCGTTTGAAAATGTTTTGTGCATCGACACCATTGATGGTGATAAAGGCGGCATTAATGATGTCGCGCAACTCGGGATAAGCGGGATCGATAGCCATATTGATGCCGCTGGCCATTTCGGGTACCTGACCCGTCACCGCTAAATCACCTGCGTAGAAGCGCTGTAATATCGGCAGAATGATCAAGCCGGATCCTATCACTGCATCAACCTGGCGTTCGTCAACGGCGCGCAGCGCTTCGCTAACGCTGGGAAAATCGACTAGCTGAATCGCTGGATAGTGCTTACTGATCCAGGGTTCATACTCTGAGGATTGCGCAATCCCGAGCCGCTTGCCGTCTAATCGTTCAATGCCTCGGATATCCACCGTCTCTTTGCGGCCCACTAACATGGGCATGGTTTGCATCCAGGATTGACTAAACAGCCAGCGCTGTTTGTCCTGCGGGGAGATCAGCTCCGCACTGACAGCCGCGTTAAGCATCGGCGGGTTGAGGAGCGCCTCTTCAGGTGCAACGTAGGTGAAATGTAGTCCGGTGCGTTCGCTGATTTCATCAAGAATGGTGCGGCTTAGTCCCACCGGTTTACCGTTTTCGCGATAATCCTGCGGCCAACGATCGGCAACGGTGTAGGTGATGTTGGGGTGCGCCTGAATCCACGCCTGCAGCTGTGGAGACAGATCAATGCGCTGCGCCTGCGCCACATTCACCATTAACAGCAATATTAATAACAGCCTGTTCATCCACGCTTCCCCTGCCCATCGTCACCAATTCGCAGTGTAGCCGCGTTGAACTCGCATGGAAATGTAGATAAAAAAAAGCCCCGCAACACAGGTTGCGGGGCTATTGCGTGGCTATCGCAAAATTTATTCAGCCGGTTTGGTGCGAATCAGATAATCAAAGGCGCTGAGTGAGGCTTTCGCGCCTTCACCGCTGGCGATGATGATCTGCTTGTACGGCACCGTGGTGCAGTCGCCTGCGGCGAATACGCCTTTCAGGCTGGTTTCGCACTTGGCATCAATGATGATTTCGCCCATTTTGTTGCGCTCTACCGCACCTTCAAGGAAGGTGGTGTTCGGCAGCAAACCAATCTGCACGAAGATGCCGCTCAGCACGATTTCGTGGCTAGTCTGGTTGTTACGGTCGATGTAAGTCAGGCTGGTGACTTTGCTGCCATCGCCTTTCACTTCAGTGGTCTGTGCGTTCAGAATCACATCAACGTTTTTCAGGCTGCGCAGTTTGTCCTGCAGCACTTTATCGGCGCGCATTTCGCTGGCGAATTCCAGCAGCGTCACGTGTTCAACAATGCCGGCCAAATCAATAGCCGCTTCCACGCCGGAGTTACCGCCGCCGATCACTGCGGTGCGTTTGCCTTTAAACAGCGGACCATCGCAGTGCGGGCAGTAGGTTACACCCTTGGTGCGATACTGCTCTTCGCCCGGTACGCCCATATTGCGCCAGCGTGCGCCGGTGGCAATGATGATGCTGCGTGATTTCAGTACCGCGCCAGAGGCGGTTTCAATCGCGTGCAGACCGCCCTCTTTTGCCGCTGGAATCAGCTTGATGGCGCTCTGGGTATCAATCACATCGACGTCATAATCATCCACGTGAGCGCGCAGAGAACCGGCCAGCTTCGCGCCTTCGGTTTTCGGTACCGAGATGTAGTTTTCGATGTCTACGGTGTCCAGCACCTGACCGCCAAAACGCTCGCCCATCAGGCCAGTACGGATGCCTTTACGGGCAGAGTAGATGGCCGCAGCCGCGCCCGCCGGGCCACTGCCGACGATCAGCACTTCATAGGCATCACGCTTGTTCAGCTCTTCTGCCGCACGCTTCTCTGCGTTGGTGTCCACTTTACCGACGATTTCCGCCAGGCTCAGACGGCCCTGACCAAACTCTTTGCCGTTGAGGAACACCGCTGGCACGCCCATCACGTTGCGCTCGGTGATTTCGTTCTGGAACATACCGCCGTCGATCGCGGTATGGCTGATGCGCGGGTTGAGTACCGCCATCAGGTTCAGCGCCTGTACCACGTCAGGACAGTTGTGGCATGACAGCGAGTAATAAGTTTCGAAGTGGAAGTCGCCTTCCAAAGCCACAACCTGATCCAGCAGGCTCTGCGCTTCTTTCGACGGGTGTCCACCGGTTTGCAGCAAGGCTAAAACCAGTGACGTAAATTCGTGGCCCATTGGCGAACCGGCAAAGCGCGGACCGCTCTGGCTGCCTGGGTTAGTGATCAGGAAAGAGGGTTTACGAACCGGACGATCGTTCTCTTCACGGAAGCTGACTTTGTCTGACAAGCCCGCGATATCAGCCAACAGAGAGCGAATCTCTGCGGATTTGGCGCCATCATCCAATGTGGCAATCAACTCAACCGGTTTCGTTAGTTTCTCAAGGTAAGCCTTGAGTTGGGTTTTTAAATTGGTGTCGAGCATAGTGAGTTCCTGTCATGAAAATCGGGTGCCGTAGCACCCGATAGAGAAAGATCGAATGGCAGCTAACTTAGATTTTGCCAACCAGGTCCAGTGATGGAGCCAGAGTGGCTTCGCCTTCTTTCCATTTGGCCGGGCAGACTTCACCTGGGTGAGAAGCAACGTACTGAGCTGCTTTCACTTTGCGGATCAGGTCAGATGCGTCACGGCCAATGCCTTCTGCAGTGATTTCGATCGCCTGGATGATGCCTTCCGGATCAACGATGAAGGTACCGCGATCTGCCAGACCTTCGTCTTCGCGCATGATTTCGAAGTTACGGGTCAGCGCGCCAGTTGGGTCACCGATCATCGCGTATTTGATTTTCGCGATGGTGTCTGAAGAACCGTGCCAGGCTTTGTGGGTAAAGTGCGTGTCAGTAGAAACAGAGTAGATATCTACACCCAGTTTCTGGAACTCTTCGTGATGGTCTGCAACGTCACCCAGTTCGGTTGGGCATACGAAGGTGAAGTCAGCCGGGTAGAAGAAGAAAACACTCCATTTACCTTCAACGTCTTTCTCGGTGACTTCGATGAATTCGCCGTTTTTGAACGCTGCGTTTTTAAATGGTTTGATCTTGGTATTAATGATGGACATGGTGACCTCCGTTAAAAGATGTGATGCAGGCTACAGAATTTTCGGGCCAACTTCTAATATGCAGACGTTATCAATTAGATAACCAAAAGCTATCAAAGCGCCGACACCTGATTTCATGCGGCTCGCGCGGGCATTCTACACAGAAAAAGCTCTGATTAAACAGGCTTTATCTTTTCGTCTCGCTGCTGCTATTTTTAGGAATACGAACAGGTCACCATAAATGGCGACCCTACGGAGAGCAGAGTCATTTTCGTAGGGTCACCATTTATGGTGACCTGGCAAAAGCGTCAAATAATCGTGCGAATGGAGTGCTTAAGTGGATATACGTTTATTTGAGGAAACCGATCGGCCTTTTCTGCGCACGCTCTATCTTGCCGCGCGACGCCATAACTGGACGTGGCTGGATGGCGAAGATTGGCAGTTAGAAGATTTCGATGCTGTGATTTTGGGCGAAACCGTGCTGGTTGCTGAGCTGGACGGACATCGCGTGGGGTTTGCGGCGGTGCTGGATAATGACAACTTCCTGCATAGTCTGTACGTCGATCCAAACGCACAGGGAAAAGGTGTGGGCAGCGCGTTGTTAGAAAAAGTGCAGTCGCGATTTAGCTCGACTGGCGCATTGAAATGCCTGCAACAGAATCAGGCGGCAATGGATTTCTATCTCAAACACGGCTGGCGGCGTGAAGCGGTTGGCGAGAGCGAGCAGGGAAAATATGTGCTGATGCATTTTCCGCTGGCGAAACGCGCCAGCGGAAATGGAGGCCGTTAAACGGCGCGGAAGGCGATATCGCCAGGGATGATTTCTCCCTGCCAATAGAGCTGAGCCGCCACACGCCCCGCCAGCTGGCGATAGAGCGCGGTGAAATCACTCTCCGGACGGCGCACCACGGTGGGTTCGCCATCATCCAGATCTTCACGCAGCGTAATGTGCAGCGGCAGTTGTGCCAGCAAACGCGTGTTGTAATCTTCCACCAGCTTCTGCGCACCGCCGGTGCCGAATATCGGCTCGTGATGTCCGCATTGGCTGCAGATGTGCATGCTCATGTTCTCGACCACGCCCAACACCGGCACGTTGACTTTCTCGAACATTACCATCCCTTTACGCGCATCAATCAAGGCGATGTCTTGTGGCGTGGTGACCACTAACGCGCCGGTCACCGGCACGTTTTGCGCCAGCGTCAGCTGAATATCGCCGGTGCCCGGCGGCATATCGAGGATCAGATAATCCAGATCCGGCCACATGGTTTCATTAAGCAGTTGCATCAGGGCTTTGCTCGCCATCGGACCACGCCACACCATGGCGTTGTCGTCGGTGACCAGATAACCAATCGAATTGGTTGCCAGACCGTGCGCCATGATCGGCGCCATATGCGTGCCATCTGGCGAGGTTGGACGCTGATTTTCGGTACCGAGCATGTTCGGAATCGACGGGCCGTAAATATCCGCATCGAGAATCCCCACGCGCGCCCCTTCGGCGATCAGCGCCAGCGCCATATTCACCGCGGTGCTGGATTTACCCACGCCACCTTTGCCTGAACTGACGGCGATGATGTTCTTCACACCGGTCGCGCCCGGATGATTTTTCACCCGCTTCAGCGTGGCGATGTCATGACGCAGCCGCCAATCAATGGCGCTGGCATCGGTCAGGCGCAGCAGCTCGGCGCTGGTTTGCGCTTTCAGCTCTTCAAAGGCGCTGGCCCACGCGAACGGCATCATCAGTTCGATATGCAGCTTGTCATCCAGCAGCGCGACGTGGCGCAGCGCTTTCAGCGTGGTCAGGTTGTGTTGCAGCGTCGGATGTTCAAAGTCACTTAGCACGCCGATAACCAATGCTCGCAGCGCTTCAGGTGAATGATGTTGCTGGGATTGTGAAGTCATCCCCTCTCCTTGTTTATTCTTCACGCCAGATTGCGGCGGTGTCTGTTCAATAGTATCAGATAGGCGCTAAAAGTGATGGGGGTGTGCTGCTGTGTTTACGCCAGAGGGTGCTTCGGTTACCATCATTCCCCTAAATAATTCGTGTTGCAGGAAGGCGGCAAACGAGAGAATCCCAATGAGCTTACTCAAGTAAGTGATTTGGGTGAGCGAGAGAAGACAACGCGCCTGCAACGCGAAGTATGACGGGGAAACCCGCTTTTTCATCAATGGAACGCTACGCAATCATGACTATAGTCGCTAAAAAAATTCTGGTAACGTGCGCGCTGCCGTACGCAAACGGTTCAATCCATCTCGGTCACATGCTTGAACACATTCAGGCTGACATTTGGGTCCGTTACCAGCGAATGCGTGGCAACCAGGTTCACTTCATCTGTGCAGACGACGCCCACGGCACGCCAATTATGCTGAAAGCGCAGCAGCTGGGCATCGCGCCGGAGCAGATGATCGCGGAGATGAAGCAGGAGCACGAGACCGATTTCGCTGGCTTCAACATCAGCTATGACAACTATCACTCGACGCACGGCGACGAAAATCGCCAGCTGTCTGAGTTGATTTATGGTCGTCTGAAAGAGAACGGCTTCATCAAGAACCGCACCATCTCGCAGCTGTACGATCCTGAAAAAGGCATGTTCCTGCCGGACCGTTTCGTGAAAGGCACCTGCCCGAAATGTAAGTCACCGGATCAGTATGGCGATAACTGCGAAGTGTGCAGCGCGACCTATAGCCCGACCGAGCTGATCGACCCGAAATCGGTGGTTTCAGGCGCGACGCCGGTGCTGCGTGATTCCGAGCACTTCTTCTTTGATCTCCCTTCTTTCAGCGCGATGCTGCAGGCGTGGACGCGTTCAGGCGCGCTGCAAGAGCAGGTGGCGAACAAGATGCAGGAGTGGTTTGAGTCGGGCTTGCAGCAGTGGGATATCTCCCGCGATGCGCCTTACTTTGGCTTCGAAATTCCTGGCGCGCCGGGCAAATACTTTTACGTCTGGCTGGATGCGCCAATCGGTTACATGGGTTCGTTCAAAAATCTGTGCGACAAGCGCGGCGATCTCGATTTCGACGAGTTCTGGAAGAAAGATTCCACCACCGAGTTGTATCACTTCATCGGTAAAGACATCGTCTATTTCCACAGCCTGTTCTGGCCGGCGATGCTGGAAGGTAGCAACTTCCGCAAGCCAACCAACCTGTTCGTACACGGTTATGTGACGGTGAACGGCGCGAAGATGTCCAAATCGCGCGGTACCTTTATTAAAGCCAGCACCTGGTTGCAGCATCTGGATGCCGACAGCCTGCGTTATTACTACGCGGCCAAGCTCTCTTCGCGCATCGACGATATCGACCTGAATCTGGAAGATTTCGTGCAGCGCGTGAATGCAGACGTGGTGAACAAAGTGGTGAACCTGGCGTCGCGTAATGCGGGCTTCCTGACCAAACGCTTTGGCGGCAAGCTGGCGAGCGAACTGGCCGATCCGGCACTGTATCAGACCTTTGTTGATGCCTCTGAGAAGATTGGCGAAGCCTGGGCCAGCCGCGAATATAACCGCGCGATCCGTGAAATCATGGCGCTGGCCGATCTGGCGAACCGCTATGTCGATGAGCAGGCACCTTGGGTGGTGGCGAAGCAAGAAGGCCGCGATGCCGACCTGCAAGCGATCTGCTCAATGGGTATCAACCTGTTCCGCGTATTGATGACCTGGCTGAAGCCGGTGCTGCCATCACTGACCGAACGCACCGAAGCCTTCCTGCAGAGCGAACTGAGCTGGGATGCGATTGCCCAACCGCTGCTGGATCATGAAGTGGCACCGTTCAAAGCGCTGTATGGCCGTATCGAGATGACCAAAGTTGACGCGCTGGTTGAGGCTTCGAAAGAAGACGCGGCGGCGGCGAACAAACCTGCAGCAACCGGTCCGCTGGCCGATGCGCCGATTGGCGACACCATCACCATCGATGATTTCGCCAAGGTCGATATGCGCGTGGCGCTGATCGAAAAAGCTGAGCTGGTTGACGGTTCCGACAAGCTGCTGCGTCTGGAGCTGGATTTGGGTGGCGAGAAGCGTCAGATTTTCTCTGGCATTCGCGCAGCCTATCCGGATCCGTCCGTGCTGGTCGGCAAGATGACCATCATCGTGGCTAACCTCGCGCCGCGTAAAATGCGCTTCGGCATTTCAGAAGGCATGGTGCTGTCAGCGGGTCCAGGCGGCAAAGACCTGTTTGTGTTGTCCGTCGATAGCGGTGCAGTGCCGGGTATGCCGGTTAAGTAAGGGATTTTTGCCCTCACCCTAGCCCTCTCCCGCGTGCGGGAGAGGGAACCGCTCAGTGCGGTCATTTAATCTTCATTCTACTTTTTGCAAACCTGCTCCACCTAATCATTCCCTCGCCCGCTTGCGGGAGAGGGAACCGCTCAGTGCGGTCATTTAATCTTGATTCTACTTTTTGCAAACCTGCTCCACCTAATCATTCCCTCGCCCGCTTGCGGGAGAGGGCTAGGGTGAGGGCCCAGGCAGCAACAACTGCCGATATATCTCCTCCATCACCGCATCAAACTCTTCGAAAACCTGATGATTCCAGAATCTAATCACTCTCCAGCCACCGCGCTGTAAATAATCCGTTCTTCGTTGATCATAAATTTTCGCTTCATCTTCATTATGTTGTCCGCCATCCAGCTCAACGATCAGCAGCCTTTCAATACAGGCGAAATCCACGATATAACATCCAATCGGATGCTGACGCCGAAACTTCACGCCGCATAAATTCCGGTTACGCAAAAAACGCCATAATAGATGCTCCGCTTCTGGCATCGCCTGACGCAGTTGTCGCTGACGCGTAATCGCTTTCATCATCGCCCTCACTTTCACGCTATCGGCTTACCCTACGTCATGTTTAAAGGAATAAAAGATCGCGATGAAAAAGCTGGAATCTGCATTCCAATGTGATCGCTAGCACGCTAATCGCTTAATGCGTATGATAAAGCGCTACGAAAACAGGAGCCTGACATGCCTGCCGTTCTCTCTGCTTGTTGGCGCTATGTGCGCGCCTTCGCCATCATCTATGCGGCGCTTTACGCCGGAATGGGGATTTCTGCCCTGCTCCCGATAACCATTCCTGGCAGCATCATCGGCATGCTGCTGCTGTTCCTGTTGCTGGCGCTGCAAATCATGCCGGTTGAGTGGGTGAAACCCGGATGCCATTTACTGATTCGCTATATGGCGCTGCTGTTTGTGCCGATTAGCGTCGGCGTGATGGGCTATACCGATATCCTCATCGCGCAGTTTGGACCGATTGTGGTGTCGTGCATTGTCAGTACTTTTATGGTGCTGCTGATTGTCGGTCTAAGTGCAGAACGTTTGCAGCGCCCGCAGGAGAAGCCGAATGATTGACGCATGGTGGTCGCTGCCGCTGACCGTAATCGCCTATTTTCTGGCGCGCAAACTGGCGGCGAAAATCAATATCTCCATCGTCAATCCATTGCTGGTGGCGATGACGATTGTCATTCCGATTCTGCTGCTCACCAATCTGCCTTACACGCGCTATTTTGCCGGCAGCAGCCTGCTCAATCAGTTGCTGCAACCGGCGGTTGTCGCGCTGGCGTTGCCGCTGTATGAGCAGATGCATCAGATTCGCGCGCGCTGGAAAACCATTATCAGCGTCTGTTTCATCGGCAGCATCACGGCGATGGTGTCAGGCACCGCGATTGCGCTGTGGATGGGCGCAACGCCGGAAATCGCCGCCACCATCATGCCGAAATCCGTCACCACGCCGATTGCGATGGCGGTCTCCGCCTCGCTGCACGGTATTCCCGCCATCAGCGCTATTTGCGTGCTGATCGCCGGTGTGCTGGGCGCGGTGTTTGGCCATATGCTGCTTAATCTGTTTAAAGTAAAAAACAAATCTTCGCGCGGATTGGCGATTGGAAACGCTTCGCACGCATTAGGCACCGCGCGCGCCGCCGAGATTGATTATCAGGAAGGTGCCTTCAGCTCACTAGCTTTGGTGATTTGCGGCATCATCACTTCGTTACTGGCACCCTTCCTTTTTCCGCTATTAATGCATTGGTGGGGCTGAAACTTGCGAGAGATCTCGCAAAGTTGAAACAACCCAATCAGCTTGCATTGTCAGAGCGACTTGGATCACATATAAAACCTCTGGCGGCGCATCGCCGTTAACGCGTAACTGAGGCCATCACATCATGCATTCACGATTCCTTACTGCTTTTTCTGCCCTGCCCACTGCGCTGCAAGCTGCAATTCAGCCGCTGCTCGATGCGCCGGATTTTCACGGCGTATTGCGTCCGCAGGATGTCGCGCAACTGAAACAGCTTACCGGTCTGGATGATGATGCGCTGGCGCTGGAACTGCTGCCGCTGGCGGCGAGCTGCGCGGTGGCAACCGTATCAAATTTTAATGTCGGCGCGATCTCGCGCGGCGTCAGCGGCCACTGGTATTTCGGCGCCAACATGGAGTTCCTGCACACGCCGCTACAGCAGACGGTGCACGCCGAGCAAAGTGCCATTACGCATGCCTGGCTGCGCGGTGAAGAGAAACTGGCAGCGATTACCGTCAACTACACGCCGTGCGGACATTGTCGTCAGTTTATGAACGAGCTGAACAGCGGCACGGCGATTCGCATCAGCCTGCCTGGACGCGCGGTTAGCACGCTGGGCGACTATTTGCCGGATGCGTTTGGTCCAGCCGATCTGAACATCACTGAACGTCTGCTGACGCCGATCGATCATGGTTTTGCCGTTCAAGGTGATGCGTTGCAACAGGCTGCCATTACTGCCGCCAATCACAGTCACGCCCCTTATAGCCAGAGTTACAGCGGCGTGGCGCTGCGCAGCCTGAGCGGCAAGGTCTTTACCGGTCGCTATGCGGAAAACGCCGCCTTCAACCCAAGCTTGCCGCCGCTGCAGGCCGCACTGATTTTGATGAACATGAGCAACGAAGCGCTGGAGACTATTCAGCAAGCCGTTTTGGCAGAATGTCAGGAGAGCACGCTGAGTCAGTTGGATGCGACTCGCGCGACGCTTAAGGCGTTGGGATGTGAGGATTTCTCACTTACTTTAGTTTCGAAAACATCAGTTTAGTGATCCTTTTACCGCTTTTGTGACCTTCTGTTAACAAAAGCTGTACATCTGCAGGAATTTTCATAGGATCGGGCGCCAGAACCTCTTCACTTCAAGATGGACTGGCGTGACCTTTTCCCGGCGATACGTCAGAAAACACTGCAACCGGAGCAAGCACTGCATGGAACTCGACTACGAAAGTAAACGCCCGCTGTATATTCCTTATGCGGGTCCGATCCTGCTGGAATTTCCGCTGTTGAATAAAGGCAGCGCCTTCACCCTCGAAGAACGTAACGAATTTAACCTCAACGGTCTGCTACCGGAAGCGGTAGAAACCATCGAAGAGCAGGCAGAACGTGCCTGGCGCCAGTTCCTGGATTTCAAAAACAACAACGACAAGCATGTCTATCTGCGCAACATCCAGGACACCAACGAAACCCTGTTCTACCGCCTGCTCGACAATCATCTGGAAGAGATGATGCCGATTATCTACACCCCAACGGTCGGCGCGGCCTGTGAACACTTCTCTGAAATCTACCGTCGCGCGCGCGGCGTGTTCATCTCTTATAACAACCGCGATCGCATTGAAGACATGCTGCAGAACGCCACTAAGCAGAATGTAAAAGTGATCGTGGTGACCGATGGCGAACGTATTCTTGGTCTCGGCGATTTGGGTATCGGCGGCATGGGCATCCCAATCGGTAAGCTGTCGCTGTATACCGCGTGTGGCGGCATCAGCCCGGCTTACACCTTGCCGGTGGTGCTGGATGTTGGCACCAACAACCAACAGTTGCTGAACGATCCGCTCTACATGGGCTGGCGTCATCCGCGCATCACGGGCGAAGAGTACGAAGAGTTTGTTAACGAGTTCATCCAGGCAGTCAACCGTCGCTGGCCGAACGTGCTGTTGCAGTTCGAAGACTTCGCGCAGAAAAACGCCATGCCGCTGCTGGAGCGCTATCGCGATGAGATCTGCTGCTTCAACGACGATATTCAGGGCACCGCCGCAGTGACCGTCGGCACGCTGATCGCCGCCAGCCGCGCTGCGGGCAGCCGCCTGTGCGAGCAGAAAGTGGTGTTCCTCGGTGCCGGTTCTGCCGGTTGTGGTATCGCCGAGCAAATCATCGCGCAGATGAAGTCGGAAGGTTTGAGCGATGATGAAGCGCGTGGCCGCGTGATGATGGTCGATCGCTTCGGTCTGCTGACCGACAAACTGCCGAACCTACTCAATTTCCAGAGCAAGCTGGTGCAGAAGAGCGAGAGCCTGAAAGATTGGGATACCGATAGCGATTCAATTTCTCTGCTCGACGTGGTGCGCAACGCCAAGCCGGATATTCTGATCGGCGTATCAGGTCAACCTGGCCTGTTCACCGAAGAGATCATCCGCGAGATGCACAAGCACACCAAGCGTCCGATCGTTATGCCGCTGTCGAACCCAACGTCACGCGTGGAAGCAACACCAGCCGACATCATCGCCTGGACCGACGGTGCCGCGCTGGTAGCCACCGGCAGCCCGTTCTCGCCGGTCACCTGGAAAGGGAAAACCTATCCAATCGCCCAGTGCAACAACTCCTATATCTTCCCTGGCATCGGTTTGGGTGTGATCGCTGCGGGCGCCAGTCGCGTGACGGATTCGATGCTGATGACCGCCAGCCGCGCACTGGCCGACTGCTCACCGCTGGTTAACGATGGCGAAGGTCCGGTTCTGCCGGAGATCAAAGATATACAAGGCGTGTCCAAGCTGATTGCCATTGAAGTGGGCAAAGCCGCGCAGCTGGCTGGTGTGGCGGTGGTGACCTCGGAAGATGTGCTGTCGAAAGCCGTCAGCAACAACTTCTGGCTGCCACAGTATCGTAACTATCGCCGTACTTCGATCTGATAAATCCGTTGCCGGATCATTTAGATCCGGCAACGTTTAAAAAAACGTCAGCCAACGGGCGTTTACTTGCTTCCCCCGCCCGCCTCAAGTAGCCTTTATCCATTCTGAATTCTGCCAACCGAGTGCCCGCGCGCATGATTAAACGCGTTTTCTTTGGTCTGTTTTTCATCATCTTACTGATGGTGGCGACCGCGCTCGGCCTGGATCGCTGGATCAGCTGGAAAACCGCGCCCTTTATATATGAAGATGTCACCTCGTTGCCACATCGTCAGGTCGGCGTGGTCTTGGGCACGGCGAAGTACTACCGCACGGGCGTGATCAATCAGTATTACCTCTATCGCATTCAGGGCGCGTTGAACGCTTATAACAGCGGCAAGGTCAATTACCTGCTGCTGAGCGGTGATAATGCGCAGCAAAGCTATAACGAACCGATGACCATGCGCCGCGATTTGATTAAAGCGGGCGTCGCGCCGTCGGACATCGTGCTGGATTACGCTGGCTTCCGCACGCTGGATTCGATTGTGCGCACGCGCAAAGTGTTCGATACCAACGATTTCATCATCATTACCCAGCGCTTCCACTGCGAACGCGCGCTGTACATCGCGCAGCATCTGGGGATTCAGGCGCAGTGTTATGCGGTGCCATCGCCGAAAAACATGTTGTCGGTGCGTTTCCGTGAAGTGGGTGCACGTTTGGGTGCGCTGGCGGATTTGTATTTGATGAAGCGCGAGCCGCGTTTCCTCGGCCCGCTAGTGCCGATTCCTGCGGTGCATGAAGTGCCGGAAGATGCGCAGAGTTATCCGGCAGTAACGCCAGAGCAGTTGCTGGAGCTGGAAGAGAAACTGCAGAAGTAAGTGGTAGCGGTGCATTTTGTAGGGTCGCCATTTATGGCGACCACCAATGTAAAAGGGCCGTATTGCGCGGCCCTTTGTTTGTTGTGTGATGTCTTATTTTTTACGTGCGTACTTCAGTGAATCCAGCGCCACAGCGAAGATGATGATGCCGCCCTTGATGATGTACTGCCAGTAAGGGTTGACGCCGATGTAGGTCAAGCCGTAGTTGATGACGGTAAAAATGATGACACCGGTCACCACGCCCGCTACAGAACCCACGCCACCGGCAAACGACACTCCGCCGACCACACAAGCCGCAATCGCATCCAGCTCATACATAAAGCCGAGGTTGTTGGTAGCGCTGCCGATACGGCCCGCTTCCAGCATCCCGCCGAACGCGTAGAACACGCCTGACAATGCATACACCAGAATCAGGTTGAACGGTACGTTTACGCCAGACACTTTCGCCGCTTCCGGGTTACCACCGATAGCGAAGATGTTGCGGCCGAAACGGGTTTTATTCCACAGCACCCAAACAAATACGATGGCAATCACGGCGTAGAAGGTGATAAACGACAGTTTGAAGTCACCGAAACGCAGGAAGCCCTGAGCAAATTTGGAGAAGCCAGGATCGAAACCGGCAATCGGCGATGCCCCCACAAAGTCGTAATAGAGTGAGTTGATGCCGTAAACGATGATCATGGTGCCCAGGGTGGTGATAAATGGCGTTACCTTGAGGTAAGCAATGATCACACCGTTTACCAGACCAATCACGCCGCCGATGATGCACACGGTCAGGATAACTACCGGGATTGGCACGGTGTCCAGATGCGGGAACACCTTGTTCGCGTTATCCATCGCCTGCAGCAGCGTTGCTGCCACCACCGCCGCTAAACCTACCTGACGACCCGCTGAAAGGTCCGTACCTTGAGTGACAATCAAACCGGCCACGCCCAATGCGATAATAATACGCACCGAGGATTGGGTCAGAATGTTACTCAGGTTCATTAAACTTAAGAACGTTGGATCCTGGAAAATAATAATTGCCAGCAGTACAAACAGGACAACGTAAATGCCGCCCTCTTTTAACCAGGTTAGCGCATTCTTTTTAGTAGTCGCTTTCATGTTAAAGCCCTTGCTTCATTAAAGGTGTAATGACGCTAAACGCAGGATTTCATTCTGCGAGGTCGTTTTGGTATCAACAATGCCTGCTACCTGGCCATTACTCATCACTAAAATACGATCGGTAATACCCAACAGTTCTGGCATTTCAGAAGAGATAATAATGATGCCCTTCTCTTTCTTCGCCAACTCAGCAATAAGTTGGTAGATTTCGAATTTCGCGCCCACATCAATCCCGCGCGTTGGTTCATCCAGCATCAATATTTCCGGCTGCGTTAATAACCAGCGACCAATGATCACTTTTTGTTGGTTACCACCGGAAAGCGAACCAATTTGCGTATGATGACCCGGCGTTTTCACTCGCATCGAATCAATCACCCATTGGGTATCGCTTTTCATGCGTTTATTATCGAGCAGCCCCATGCTGGATTTATACTTTTTAATATTGGAGATAAGCGAGTTAAAGCCAATATCCAGATACGCATAAATACCGGTGGAACGACGCTCTTCCGTCACCAGCGCAAAACCGTGGTTAATGGCTTCGTTGGCACTGTGGTTATTAATCGCCTTACCGTGCAATTTAATCGTGCCGCCCGACTTTTCGCGAATCCCAAACAAGGTTTCGACGATGTCGGTGCGTTTGGCGCCCACCAAACCGGCAATACCCAGAATTTCACCTTTACGCAGATCGAACGAGATATCACGAATTGAAGGCTGACGCAGTGAGGTTAAATGACGCACCTCAAGAATGGTTTCCCCCGGCACGTTGGTTTTGTCCGGGAAACGCTGGTTCAATGAACGGCCAACCATCATCGAGATGATCTTGTCCATATCCAGCCCTTCCAGCGGCTGAGTGGCGATCCACTGCCCATCACGCAAAATGGTGATCTCATCGCACAGCTGGAATATCTCTTCCATCTTGTGCGAGATATAGACAATGCCGCAGCCGCGATCTTTCAGCTTACGAATAATCGTGAACAAGTGATTCACTTCTTTTTCGGTCAGCGATGATGTCGGCTCATCCATAATGACAATCTTCGCGTCATAGGAAAAAGCTTTGGCGATTTCGATCATCTGCATCTGCGAGACAGATAAGGTGGCGACTTTATCGCGCGGATCGATATCAATATCTAATTCATCAAAGATCGCTTTGGTATCGCGATACATTTTATCCTGATCAACAAATACGCCTTTACGTGGATAACGGCCAAGCCACATGTTATCCATGACGTTGCGTTGCAGAACCAGGTTTAATTCCTGATGCACCATGGAAACGCCATTTTCCAGCGCCTCTTTGGAGCTCTTATAATCAATTTCTTCACCCTGAAACAGGATGCTCCCCGTATCCTTTTTATAAATCCCAAACAGACATTTTAATAATGTAGATTTCCCGGCGCCGTTTTCTCCCATTAATGCATGAACGGAGTGCGGCCGCACTTTTAAATTCACATTATCTAAGGCTTTAACCCCTGGAAATGATTTAGAGACATTCGTCATCTCCAGCAGATATTCACGCTGTGTGGTCGGATTCTCACTGGCCATAATTTACCTGGCTAAATAAAGCGTTGGTCAGATGCAATAAGGCGCGGCGAAATGCCGCGCCCAGGATGAATTACTTCACAAACTGCGACAGATTTTCTTTATCTACTGGTACGTAAGGAACACGTACGATTTTGTTGTCCATCTTGAAGTTGGTGCCAGCGGTTGGCTCTTTGCCATTGGCCAGATTGTTAGCAATATCCAGCGTCGCTTTCGCCTGGTTTTCCGCATCGTTCAGCACGGTACCGGCCAGTGCGCCTGATTTCACCAGCGCCAGCGCTTCTGGCAGTGCATCGACACCGAACACTGGAATGCTGGTTTTGTTGTGCGCTTTCAGCGCTTCAACCGCACCCATTGCCATCGCATCGTTGTTGGCGATAATCACTTCAATCTTGTCGGCGTTCGGGCCAGAGAGCCAGGCGTCAACTTTGTCTTTTGCCTGTGCGGTGTCCCACATCGCGGTATCCATCGCCAGCTGCTGCGTTTTCAGACCGTCTTTGTTCAGGGTATCGATCACGTATTTGGTACGCGCTTCAGCATCCGGATGGCCCGGCTCGCCTTTCAGCAGCACAAACTGAATCGTACCGTCTTTGTTCAGATCCCACGCTGGCGTAGCTTTCCAGTGCTTCTCAATCAGCTGACCCTGGATAATGCCTGACTCTTTAGAATCGGTACCGACGTAGTAGGCTTTCGGATAGCTGGCCAGCACTTTGGCGTTAGGTTCTTTATTGAAGAACACCACCGGCACGTCATTGCCGCGCGCTTTATCAATCACCACTGCCGCAGCAGCCGGATCCACCAGGTTGATAGCCAGCGCTTTCACGCCTTTAGCCATCAGCACGTCAATCTGGTCGTTCTGTTTGGACTGGTCGTTCTGTGAGTCGTTCATCAGCAGCTGAATGCCGCCCAATGATTTCGCTTCTTTCTCAATGTCCTTACGCACCATCGACATGAAGTTGTCGTCGTATTTGTAAATCGTCACGCCAATGCGGGTATCGGCGGCGTGCGCAGTTGCACCAAACATCATGCTGGCAACCAGTGCTGTGAGCGTGAAAACCTTCTTATTCATGGTATCTCCGGTTTTTATGTAGGGCATTTCATTGCGCTATGTGCCTGCGGGCAAACAGCGCCGTCGGTTGTAAACCTGATAATGGGCGGACGCGTAACGCAAAGCCGGGCCACCATCGCAATCCTGACTTCCCTGTAGGTAAACGCTTCCTGAAGAGTGTTGTGAACTATTTCAATCGGCTACTGAAACCGGCTGGGAAGTGGATTTCTCAGCGTTACATGATGTTTCAGTCCGGTAAGACGCTGCCATCATAGTGAGCGGCATGTTAATTAACTGTGAATGCAATCACAGATTGGAAACGGTTACACTGAGCTATCGCCTGAATTAGTGACCGACTCCACAATTTGCCGCTGGGCGACAGAATGGCGACGTACCAGCGTGGGCATAAAGCAGTGTGATGCATTGATATCCAGCTCACCAACAGCACCTTTCAGCGCCAGCTCAGTGGCAAGTTTTGCCATAGAAACAATAGGATAACGGACCGTAGTTAACTGTGGATCGGTGTAACGTGAGATGGGAATGTCATCAAAGCCAATGACAGAGAAATGCTGTGGAACCTGGATGCCGTTGTCCTTTAAAGCGGTCAATGCACCCGCTGCCATGCCGTCATTGTAGGAAAACACCGCTGTTAAATGTAAGTTACGGCCAAGTAATTCCACCATCGCTGCTTCGCCGCCTTGCATGTCAGGTTCAGCATGCGCAATCCATGACTCCTGCGGGCGAATTCCCTGCTCTGACAAGGCCTGCAGCCAGCCTTCGCGTCGTTGCGTCACATCCTCAATCGGATGACTGGAGCTGAGGAAGCCAATGCGTTGATGTCCCTGTTGTAACAACATGCGCGTCGCTACCTGAGCACCGGTGACATTATCCAGGCAGACGCAGCGGTGTTCATAACCGGGAATTGTACGGTTAATCAAGACCATACCCGGAACCTGATCCATAAACTGCGTCAGTTCAGCGTCTGAAAGCGTTTTCGCGTGCACCACCAATGCGTTGCAACGTTGACGTATCAGCACCTCAATTGCGTGACGTTCTTTCTCTTCCTGATGCCAGGAGTTACTGATTAACACGTGTTTATGCACGCGCTGCGCCACGGTATCGACCGCTTTCACCAGCGCGCCAAAGAAGGGATCGGAAACATCCATCACCACCACGCCAATGGTGTCACTGATTTGCGTGGCCAACGCCTGCGCGTTGGCGTTCGGGCGATAGCCTAACGCTTCAACGGCGGCCAGCACGGCTTCACGGGTATCGGCGGTGACTGCACTGCTGTTATTGAGCACACGTGACACGGTGGCTACTGACACACCGGCCTGACGGGCGACATCACGAATCGTTATCATGCAGCTGTTCCACAAAGGCTGAAAATGCGCGACAAGCGCGTAACGGCGCTATTCTGTCAGGGCATCTGGCACGACTACGTGAATCACGTCACATCAATGAAAACGGTTACATACAATTCTGCAACCTTTGTGATGAACATCATTATCTGAGCGAGGAGGAAGGGTCAGATTTTCCAGCAGCAAGACGCGTCAGTTTGCGCCAGATCCACTCCATTGGCCCCTGCGGGAAGACGCGCAGCCACAGCACGGAAAACAGGATATTAACCAGCCAGATAGCCGGTACAAAGGCCAGCAGCTGCAGGCGGTCAAACTTGAGGAACAGGTTGAAACGGTAGAACAGCGTGGTGCAAATCAGCGTCTGTAACAGGTAATTGCTCAATGCCATGCGGCCAACGCATTGAATGGCGTAACTGATGCGCGATGACGCAATGTGCGGCCAGAATCCCAGACAAAGTGCGGCATAACCGAGGCTGATAAACGGGCTGGCAAGATCGCGCGGCACCTGTAGGAAGAAACCGGTCCAGCGGAATTCCCAGCCAATCATCCACTGCGCGGCGATGCCGGGAATGGCGATCAGCCAGCCGATAGTGAGCAGCAGCGCCGCCGCACGGCGATAATGCTCCACGCTGAATTGCCCGCTCAGCCAGCCGCTGCGCATCAATGCCGCACCAATCAGCATCAATCCCGCCAGCTGCCAGCCATATTGTGACGCCAGCGCCATTAAGCCGGATGACAGGTGATCCAGCCGATTCTGCACCGCTTCCCAACCGCCGAGCAGTTTCCAGTAGCTTTCATATTGCAGCTCCGCCGCGCCCGGCAGCCAGGAATTCGTTGGATTGGGGCTGGAAATTAAGCCGAATACCACCAACACGCCACAGCCGACCAAATAGAGTAATGCGCCGGTTTGTAACAGCGCGCGGTCGGACGGCACATCACGCAGCATGCGCCAGATAATCAGCCCAATCAGGCCGTAATCCAGCAGGATATCGCCTTCCCAGAAAAAGATGCCGTGAATGAAACCGAGCAGCACCAGCAGCGTCAAACGCGCCGACATCCAGCGGCTGCCGCGCGGTGCCTGCATGTAAAGGCCAGCACCAAACAGTAAGGCAAACAGCGTGAGGAATTTCAGCTGCGCCAGGCCATCCATGATCGCCCATGTCCAGGCATCAGACATTGAAGCCTCGCCGCGCCACGCCGGATTGAGATAAGCTGCCGAGGGCAACGCAAAGCCGACGATGTTTAGCAGCAAGATGCCGAGAATGGCGCAACCACGAATGAAATCCAGCGCGAGATAGCGTTGCATCGAGTGCCCTGACGGAGAGAGGAAATCGGGCGACACGCTGTCGCCCAAACAGATTAGCTGTGGCGAACTGCGCGTAAAAATTCCTGGCGCGTGTTCTGGCTGGATTTGAACAAGCCGCCCAGCGAGGTGGTAGTGGTGGCGCTGGTGGCATCTTTCACGCCACGCGCTTTCACGCAGTAATGCACCGCATCAATCGATACCGCAACGTTATTGGTGCCCAGCAGCGTTTGTAGCGCCACCAGCACTTGCTGCGTCAGGCGCTCTTGCACCTGCGGACGCTGGGCGAAGAACTGCACGATACGGTTGATTTTCGACAGGCCGATCACTTTCTCTTTCGGGATATACGCCACGGTGGCTTTGCCATCGATAATCACAAAGTGGTGTTCGCAGGTGCTGGTCAGCGTGATATCGCGCACGGTGACCATCTCATCCACTTTCATCTTGTTTTCGATGACGGTGATTTTCGGGAAGTTGGCGTAATCCAGACCTGAGAAAATCTCATCCACATACATCTTGGCGATGCGGTGCGGCGTCTCCATCAGGCTGTCATCTTCCAGATCCAGGTTCAGCAACTGCATGATTTGCGTCATGTGGCCGGCAATTTCGCGTTTACGTGCGTCGTCATCCATTTCACGCACCGGGGCGCGTAACGGCGTTTCCAGACCACGCGCCAACAGCGCTTCGTGAACCAGGGCGGCTTCCTGACTTAAGATACTCATTTACTCTTCTCCGGCAGGTGATGCGCCCGCGGGTCTTCGCCCACGGGGGAAATTCTGAGCGCGTATTGTGAAATACTCCGCGCCCTTAATCCAGTAATCATTCCGATAAGCTTTTCATCACGTGCGGCGACGTAAAACCAGCATCCCGGCAACGATTAAACTGGCGCCCGCCACCCACAGCGCCGGTTCCAGTTGATGCCACAGCATGCTGGAAATCCACGACAGCAGCGGACCGGCCAGCTGCCCAACCGCATATCCGGTGGTGAGCAAACCGGCAAGATAGCGCGCATGCTGCGGTGCCAGCTCACGACCATATTGCAGCGTCAGTTGCACCACGCACAGGAAGCCGCCGCCAATCAGTGCGGCGCCCAGCATCAGACCGTTTAAACCTGGCAGCACAATCGCGGCGATAACGCCCAATGCCTGCGCCCACAGCACCATTGCTAAACGCGCATGGCTGCTGCCCCAGCGACGCGTCAGGATGCCCAACACGATGCCGATCACCGCCGCGCCGCCAAACACCGGCCAGACAAACTGGGCAAAGGCGCTGTCAGGAAAACGCGCCGCCGCCATTTGCGACAGAAAGGTGGCGGGCAGAATGTAGCCAAATCCGGCAAGGCTGTAGCTCATTACCAAGCGCTTGAGATCGCCATTCAGCACCAGCGGCGATGCGGCTTGATCGGGACGGTGCAATTGGCCGGTACGCGGCAGAAAACGTGCAATCGCGGCAATCAACAACAGCGCCAGCAAACCATACGCCGCCCACGCAAAGGCGGCGCTGACGCCGCTGGCATGCAGCGCTACGGCCAGCATGCCGCTGATAAAGATGCCGGTGCCGGGGCCGGCAAACACCGCTGCCAGCAAGCCTGGACGACCATGATGATGCAGCTGATCGCTGGCCCATGCCGCCAGCAACACCATGGCCCAGCCGCTGGCCCAGCCAATCAGGAAACGAATCAGGCCATGTAACCACGGACCGCTAACGCAGGCCGACAGCAGCGTTAATATCACCGCGCCCCACACGCCCGCCTGTAAGCGCCACTCGACGCGTTTGCGCGCACGCATCGCATCAAAAGAGCCAAACAGATAACCGAGATAGTTGAGTGCTGCCACCAGACTGGCGCTGGTGAGCGTCAGTTGATGGTCATGAATCATCAGCGGAACCTGCGGCGTGAAAGCAAATCGCCCAATCCCCATTGCAACCACTAAACTTAAGAACGCGCTCAGCGCGACACGAAACGCCATACCGACCTCAGGATGTTTTATCACTTGTCACTAGCATGCATGACGTTTAAACTCACGGAAAGTGAATAATACTAACCAAGTTGTTTACGAGAAGAGAATATGGATTTAGTACAGCTCCGCATGTTTTGCTCCGTCGCCGAATCCGGTTCGCTGGCGCGTGCCGCCGAGCAACTCCATCGCGTACCTTCCAATCTCACCACGCGTCTGCGCCAGCTGGAAGATGAAATTGGCGTTGATCTGTTTATTCGTGAGAAGCAACGCATTCGTTTGTCGCCAATGGGCCACAATTTCCTTAACTATGCGCAGCGCATCCTGGCGCTGAGCGATGAAGCGCTGAATATGGCGCGCGCCGGTGAGCCGGGCGGTAATTTCGCACTTGGTTCGATGGAGAGCACCGCCGCGACGCGGCTGCCCGCGCTATTGGCGGCCTATCACCAGCGTTTTCCGGCTGTGGAGCTGTCGCTGATCACCAATACCTCCGGTGAAATCATCGACAAGGTGCGTGAAGGTACGCTGGCCGCCGCGCTGGTGGATGGCCCGGTGGCGCACGACGATCTCAACGGCTGTATTGCCTTTAACGAGCAGATGGTGCTGATCACCAGCCCGGAACATGCGCCGATTGCCAGCGCGCGCGATGTACAAGGCGACACGCTGTTTGCTTTCCGCAATAGCTGTTCCTACCGCACCAAGCTGGAAGCCTGGTATCGCGAAAGCCAGACCGCGCCGAGCAGCGTGATGGAGATTCAGTCCTATCACGCGATGGTAGCGTGCGTGGCCGGTGGCGCGGGCGTGGCGATGATTCCCGCCTCGGTGCTGGCGCAAATGCCAGCGCGCGCACGCGTGCAGGAACATGCGTTACCGCCCGCTTACCGCGATACCGCCACCTGGCTAATGTGGCGACGCGATGCGTTTACCCCCAACGTGGAAGCGCTGAAGTATTTGATTATTGAACTGTTTGACGATCGCCCGGTTAACGACGAGTTGCGGCATCCGCTGCACGTTGCCGAGTGAGTTTCTGTTTTATCGACATCACGACCATCGGGGCTTTTGTCCCGCATCTACAGGAAGAGGGATTGCATGAACATGATTAAAACCCGCGCCGCCGTTGCCTGGGCAGCTGGCGAACCGCTGAAAATCGAAGAAGTGGATCTGATGCCACCGCAAAAAGGTGAAGTGCTGGTGCGCATCGTGGCCACCGGCGTGTGCCACACCGATGCTTACACCTTGTCTGGACAAGATCCGGAAGGCGTATTCCCGGCGATACTCGGCCACGAAGGTGGCGGCGTGGTGGAAGCGGTTGGTGAAGGCGTGACCAGCGTGGCTGTCGGCGACCACGTGATTCCGCTTTACACCCCAGAATGCGGCAAATGTAAGTTCTGTCTCTCTGGCATAACCAACCTGTGTCAGGCGATTCGTGCCACCCAGGGCAAAGGTTTGATGCCAGACGGCACCACCCGCTTCTTCAAAGACGGTAAGCCGATTTTCCACTACATGGGCACTTCAACTTTCTCTGAATACACCGTGGTTCCGGAAATCTCGCTGGCGGTGATTAGCAAAGAAGCGCCACTGGAAGAAGTGTGCCTGCTGGGCTGCGGCGTCACCACCGGCATGGGCGCGGTGATGAATACCGCTAAAGTGAAAGAAGGCGATACCGTGGCGATCTTCGGCCTCGGCGGCATTGGTTTGTCAGCGATCATTGGCGCGAAAATGGCGAAAGCCGGCCGCATCATTGGTATCGATCTCAACACCAGTAAATTCGATCTGGCGCGCAAACTGGGTGCAACCGATCTGATCAACCCGAAAGATCACGATAAGCCGATTCAGGATGTGATCGTTGAACTCACCGACGGTGGCGTCGACTTCTCCTTCGAGTGCATCGGAAACGTCAACGTGATGCGTTCGGCGCTGGAGTGCTGCCACAAAGGTTGGGGCGAATCGGTGATCATCGGCGTGGCTGGCGCGGGCCAGGAGATTTCTACCCGTCCATTCCAGCTGGTGACCGGTCGCGTATGGCGTGGTTCCGCGTTTGGTGGCGTGAAAGGCCGTTCACAGCTGCCGGGTATCGTGCAGGATTACCTCGACGGTAAATTCGCCCTGAACGATTTCATCACCCACAACCTGCCGCTGGAAGAGATTAACGACGCCTTTGATCTGATGCATGAAGGGAAATCAATCCGTACGGTGGTGCACTTTACTAAGTAATCAGGAGACGTTATGGCTTCCACTTTGGAGCTGTTAGAAGAGCATCGCATCTTTGGTGGCTGGCAGCAGCGCTGGCGTCATCAGTCGGCGGTGCTGAACTGTCCGATGACCTTCAGCATTTTTCTGCCGCCGCCGCAGAGTGACGCACCGCCGCCGGTGGTGTGGTTTCTCGCTGGGTTGACCTGCAGCGATGAGAACTTCACGACTAAAGCCGGTGCACAGCGCGTTGCTGCGGAGCTGGGTTTGGTGCTGATTATGCCGGACACCAGCCCGCGCGGTGACGAGGTGGCGAACGACAGCGGTTACGATCTCGGCCAGGGCGCAGGTTTCTACCTCAACGCCACGCAGCAGCCGTGGGCGGCGAACTTCCGCATGTTCGATTACCTCAGCAGCGAGTTGCCGGAGCTGGTGGCGGATAACTTTAAGCTGAGCGATCGTCAGTCGGTGATGGGGCATTCGATGGGCGGACACGGTGCGCTGGTGCTGGCACTGCGTCTCGGCGGGCGTTTTGCGTCTGCTTCGGCTTTCGCGCCGATCGTCAATCCGACCGAAGTGCCGTGGGGCCAGAAGGCCTTTGCCGCTTATCTGGGTGAAGATCGTCAGACGTGGCGTGAATGGGATAGCTGCCTGTTGATGCGTGACGTGGAACAGCGCTTGCCGATTCTGATTGATCAAGGGGATAGCGACCAGTTCCTCGCCGATCAACTGCGTCCAGAGCGACTGGAAGAAGTGGCGCGTGAGCAAGGTTTCCCGCTGGAGTTACGCATTCAGCCGGGTTACGACCATAGCTATTTCTTTATCGCCAGCTTCGTGGAAGACCATCTGCGTTTCCACGCGAAGCATTTGTTGGTGTAATTGTGCTGGCTGTCCCCCTCCTCGGTCCTCCCCCATAAATGGAGGAGGAAGATGCTGCCATATATGAGTATTGAAGCTGCATGTGGCAGCGTCTCCTTCCCCCATTTATGGGGGAAGGCCGGGATGGGGGACAGCGTGCACCATCTGGGGGACAGCATGCACCTACTTAGCTAAACCAACGTCTCCGCCAGCCCGTCGATCATCACCTGCGGCATGCCGCGTGAGCAGTGCTCAATACGGCCGCGCACGCCATACACCTGCGCCAGCGTCTCTGGCGTAATCACCTGCGATGGCTCGCCGTCCGCCAGTAGATTGCCATCCTTCAGCATCAGCGCGTGATCCGCATGACGCAGCGCAATGTTGATATCGTGCACCACCACCACCGTCACAATATTGCGCAGTCGGGTTTCACGACGTACCAGATCCATCACGTGGAACTGGTAGTTGAGGTCCAGCGCGCTGAGCGGTTCATCCAGCAGCAGCAGTTCCGGGCGACGAATCAGCGATTGCGCCAGGCCAACCAACTGCTTCTGTCCGCCCGACAGCTGATCGAGATAGCGCATGGCTAAATGCGCGATGCCGAGTTGCTCGAGCAGATGCATGATCTCCGCTTCGCTCGAGGCGCTGTGTAAGCCACCCGACGCGCGCTGCGCCACGATAATCGACTCCAGCACATGCAAATGCACGCCCGCTGGCAGACTTTGCGGTAGATAAACCACACGCTGCGCCCGACGCGCAAACGGCTGGCCCATCAGCTCTTCACCGTTCAGCCACAGCTCGCCCTGCCCTTTGCCGAGACCAGCCAGCGCGCGCAGCAGCGTTGATTTGCCGCAGCCGTTGGGGCCGAGCAACACGGTGATTTTGCCCTGCGGCAGTTCCGGCACGTTAAGATCTTCAATCACCTTGCGCTTCGGGTAACCGGCGGAGAAATGACTCAGACGTAATCCCTGTTCCATTACACCGTCCCCCGATGACGCAGAATAATGCTGAGGAAGAACGGCACGCCGACCAGCGACGTCACAATCCCCACCGGAATGATCACGCCGGGAATCAGGTTTTTCGACGCCACCGAGGCCAGCGACAGCACCAGCGCACCGACCAGCGCGCTGGCTGGCAGGTAATAGCGGTGATCTTCACCAAACATCATGCGTGCAATATGCGGCGCGACCAGACCGATAAAGCCAATCGGACCGACAAAGGCCACCGCCAGCGCGGAGAGAATACTGATGCGCAGCAGTGTCGCCAGGCGCAGACGGCGCACGTCGATACCAAAGCTCACCGCGCGATCTTCGCCGAGGCGCAGCGCGGTCAGCTTCCAGCTGCTGAGCATCGAGAACGGAATCAGGATGGCAAAGGCGGCGGTTAATACGCCGAGCTTTTCCCACGACGCGCGTGCGAGACTGCCCATGGTCCAGAACACCAAGCCCTGCAAGGTATCTTCGCTGGCGATGAACTGCATCATCGACACTAATGCGTTGAAGGTGAACACCAGCGCGATACCAAACAGCACCACGCCAGAGGTTGAGACTTTGGTCCAGCGCGTCACGCCATCCAGCATCAAGGCGGCAAACAGCGCAAACACAAAGGCGTTGGCGGAGATAAACCACTGATCCGGTACGCCCGGAATGCCGATGCCGAGAATGATCGCCAGCGCCGCACCAAAGGCCGCCGCTGACGAGACGCCGAGCGTAAACGGGCTGGCAAGGGGGTTATTCAGAATGGTTTGCATCTCTGCACCGGCAAGGCCAAGCGAGAAGCCCACCACCACCGCCATCAAGGCGTAAGGTAAACGGATATCCCAGACAATCACGCGCGTACCCGCATCGACCGCATCGGGATGGGTCAGCGTTTGCCATAAGGTATCGAGGGAGAGCCCAGCCGGGCCGAGCGTGAAATCCAGAATCACTGAGGCCAGTATCGCCAGCACCAGCACGCCAATTAACAACAGTCGCTGGCGCAATACCTGACGATAATGTGTGATGGTATCGGTTTCGAGGCCGTTTTCCGCCAGCAGCGTGGCGTCGGTGGTACGCATTGTTCTACCCGTTTCTTGTCGAAATCATAACGGCAGCCACAATAGTGCAGGTGATAATAATTATCAATTCAATCTGAGTAACAAAATCCAAAAAAAAGTGCGCATAATTGCGCACTTTCCAGGATTGTCGTATCGCCATTTATGGCGACCTTCGTACAACAATCACTCTTTAAACGTCGGGAATTCCATCTCGCTGTATTTCACGAAGCGCGAGCCGCGTGTCAGCTTGTAACCCAACCAAATCACCAGGAACAGCGGCAGACCAATATAGGTCGCGGCGACGCCATACCAATCAATGCGATCGGCAAGGAACGCCTGATAGTTTTGCCCCAGCGTGATGATCAGACACAGAATGAAGGCGAAGATCGGTCCCAGCGGGAAGAAGCCCGAACGGTATGGCAAATCGGCAAGGCTATGACCCTGCGCGATATAACCGCGACGGAAACGGTAATGGCTGATGGCGATACCCAACCAGGCGATAAAGCCGGTCATACCCGAAGTGTTCAGCAGCCACAGGTAGACTTCCTGGTTACCAAATTTCGAGCTCAGGAAGCACAATCCCGCCACCACGGTGGTGGCAATCAGCGCGTTACGCGGCACGCCACCTTTCGACAGCTTGCCGAAAATGCGTGGCGCTTTGCCTTCACGTGCCAGGTTGAACAGCATGCGCGTTGAGGCGTACATGCCGGAGTTACCCGCCGACAGCACCGCCGTCAGAATCACCGCGTTCATCACCGCTGCTGCCGAGAGCAGTCCGGCATTCTGGAACACCAGCGTGAACGGGCTGATGGCGATATCGGTGACGTCGTTATGCAGCAGCTTCGGATCGGTGTACGGCAGGATCAGGCTGATGATCAGAATGGCGAAGATATAGAACAGCAGAATTCGCCAGAACACCTGACGCACCGCGCGCGGAATGTTCTTCGCCGGATCCTCGGATTCACCGGCCGCGATACCGATCAGCTCGGTGCCCTGGAAGGAGAAGCCGACAATCATCGCCACGCCAATCATAGCGGCAAATCCACCGGCAAATGGCGCTTCGCCCACGGTCCAGTTGTGCCAGCCAGCGTTTTCTGCGCCACGCAGAATGCCGGTGATCATCAGCACGCCCACCACAATAAAGATGATGACGGTGGTCACTTTGATCAGCGAGAACCAGTATTCCGCTTCGCCGAAGCCTTTTACGGAGATGTAGTTGAGCAGGAACATTAGGCCGAGGAACAGTGCGCTCCAGATCCAGCCGGGCGTGTCCGGGAACCAGTAGTTCATGACGAGCTGCGAGGCGACGAGGTCAACGGCGATGGTGACCGCCCAGTTGTACCAATAGTTCCAGCCCAGCGCGAAGCCGAAGCCTTCTTCAACGTATTTCGAACCGTAGGTGGAGAAAGAGCCAGAAACCGGCATAAATGCCGCGAGTTCGCCGAGGCTGGTCATCAGGAAGTAGACCATCAGGCCAATCAGCGCATAGGAGAGCAGCGCGCCGCCAGGTCCGGCCTGAGAAATGGTGGCACCCGAGGCGACAAACAGGCCGGTACCGATGGAGCCGCCAATGGCGATCATGGTGAGATGACGCGCTTTTAATTCACGGCGCAATCCAGGTTGTTGTGTTGTTTTTGAGTCATTATGCATGTGTAAACGCTATGCTGGATAAAAATGAGGCGAGATTGTAGCAGCTAGCCCCAAGCTGTATAGCATTCACGTCGGGTTATTAGTTACCTTCATGATCGGCCAGGAATTATTAGCCGCAGCGTGTTGAGCGCTGCGATTATTCGCGGCAATACGACAGGAAACGGCTCAACGCTTTGGAGACATGCTTCTGTCGATGATGGATGCGATACAGCGTACGCGTCAGACGCGGCAGCGGGATCACTACTTCCACCAGCGTGCCGGCTTCCAGCAGATCTTCAATCACCCGCCGCGACAAACAGCTGATGCCCATGCCGTGACGCACCGCATGTTTAATCGCCTCTGAGTTGCCCAACTCCATGCCGAGTTGAAACTGTGGCAGATGCGACAGCAGCAGATAATCCACGATCTCGCGCGTACCTGAGCCGCGCTCGCGCAGAATCCACGGCGCGGCGGCGAGTGTTTCCAGCGTAATCGGCTGCTGCAGGATGGCAGCATCCGGCGCGGCAAAGACCACCAGCTCATCTTCCAGCCACGGCTCGCTGATAATATCCAGCTCGTGACATGGACCTTCGATCAAGCCGATGTCGACGCGAAAATCCGCCACCGCATTAATTGCATCCTGACTGTTGCCGACGCTGAGCTCGAGCGGCAGCGCGGGAAAATCACGGCGATAGGCGGCAATCATGCCTGGCAGCAGGTAGTTGCCGATGGTGCTGCTAGCGAACAGGCGAATCGCCCCGTTATCTTCTTTAAACAGCTGTTCGATTTCGCCGGCCTGCTCCATCAAACCCACGGCGCGCGGATAGAGCAAACGTCCATGCTCATTCACCACCAGCCGCTTACCGACGCGGTCAAACAGCTGCACGCCAAGCTGGTTTTCCAAATCCGCTAACGCGGCGCTCACCGCCGACTGCGACAGCGCCAGCACTTGCGAAGCCTGCGTCGTCGAGCCGCTTTTCAGCACTTCGGTAAACACTTCAATCTGCCGCAACGTGATGTGCATGTGTTCCTCGCATATTACTTATTCTGGTTAATTATAAATATATTATCAATTTTACTTTTATACCAGTGCGGCGCACGCTTGAGGCAGAGATTGAATGTTAGAAGGTCGCCATAAATGGCGCCCCTACAGGAGAAAAAGTATGGCTGAGCTAAGCGTGAATAAAACCCCGTTTCATCTACATCATTGGCTGCCGGGTTTGCTGCTGACTGTCGCGATTGCCGGAATCGCGGCGTGGCTTGGCAATCAGTCGTGGCTGGCCGGTGCCGGATTCGGTGCGCTGACGTTAGCGATTATTTTGGGCATCGTGCTCGGCAACAGCCTTTATCCGCAGATTGCTGGGGCCTGTGACAGCGGCGTGCTGCTGGCGAAACAGCGCTTGCTGCGCCTCGGCATCATCTTGTATGGCTTTCGTATTACCGTGCAGCAGATTGCTGATGTCGGTCTGAGCGGCGTATTGATTGATGTGATGGTTCTCAGCTCCACTTTCCTGCTGACCTGTTTTATCGGCATTCGTTTGCTGAAGATGGATCGCGAAACCGTGTGGCTAATTGGTGCGGGCAGCAGCATTTGCGGCGCGGCGGCGGTGCTGGCGAGTGAACCTATCGTTAAAGCTGCACCGTCAAAAGTCGCGGTAGCGGTTGCCACCGTGGTGCTGTTTGGCACCGTTGGCATCGTGCTGTATCCGCTGTTGTGGTCGCTACTGCCGACTGTCAGTGCAGAACATTTCGGCATCTTCACCGGATCGACGCTGCATGAAGTGGCACAGGTTGTCGCTGCTGGACATGCGATGGGCGCAGAAACTGAAAATAGTGCGGTGATTGCCAAAATGCTGCGCGTGATGATGTTAGCGCCCTTCTTGCTGATTCTGGGCAGTTGGCTGAAGCGTCAGCGTCGTCACAGCGCGCAGCAACAAGCGATCAGTTTCCCGTGGTTCGCGCTGCTGTTTATTGTGGTTGCGCTGTTTAACTCGCTGCATCTGCTGCCTGCTAACGTGGTTGGTGCGCTGAATCAGCTGGCGAATCTGCTGCTGGCGATGGCGATGGCGGCGCTGGGTTTAACCACACGTTTCAGCGCCTTAAAGCAGGCCGGTTTAAAACCGCTGCTGCTAGGATTGGTGGTGTTTGGCTGGTTAATTCTCGGTGGCGGCGCACTCAATGTGCTGGTGCAACATTTCATGGCGTAATCGCATCCGCTATAGTGGGCGTTTTGCAGTAGCAATCGCCCAATCAGGAGAGCGGCATGAAATATATCGGCGCACACGTCAGTGCATCAGGCGGCGTGGACCAGGCAGTTATCCGTGCCCACGAACTCGAAGCCACCGCGTTTGCTTTGTTCACCAAAAATCAGCGCCAATGGAAAGCAGCACCGCTGTCTGGGGAAGTGATCGATGCGTTTAAAACCGCCTGCGATCGTTACAACTTCACCTCTGCGCAGATCCTGCCGCACGATAGCTATCTGATTAACCTTGGCCATCCGGTGATGGAAGCCCTGGAGAAATCGCGCGAAGCTTTCCTCGATGAGATGCAACGTGCCGAGCAGCTGGGCTTGACCTTGCTGAACTTCCATCCCGGCAGCCATCTTAAGCAAATTGATGAAGAAGCGTGCCTCAAGCGTATCGCCGAATCGATCAACATCGCGCTGGATAAAACCAGCAGCGTGGTGGCGGTGATCGAAAACACCGCCGGTCAGGGCAGCAACCTCGGTTTCCGCTTCGAACACCTCGCTACCATTATTGAACACGTGGAAGATAAGTCGCGCGTTGGCGTGTGCATTGATACCTGCCACGCCTTTGCGGGTGGTTACGATCTGCGTACCGAAGAAGCATGCGCTGAGACGTTTAGCGATTTTGAGCGCATCGTCGGTTTCCAGTATCTGCGCGGGATGCACCTGAATGATGCCAAGAGCACGCTGGGCAGTCGCGTCGACCGCCATCACAGTTTGGGTGAAGGCAATATCGGCAAAACCGCATTTAGCTGGCTGATGAAGGATAAGCGTTTTGACGGCATTCCAATGATTCTGGAAACCATCAATCCGGATATCTGGAAGGATGAGATTGCGTGGCTGAAGTCAGAGCAGCAGGGTTAATTATCTGATAAAAAACAAAAAGGGAGCCGAAGCTCCCTTTTTCATGTCTGGCGAAGATTACGCTGCTTTTACCAGCTCTTCTTCCGGGCGTTTCAGGATGGCGTAGCCAAGGCCTGCCACCGCAGTACCAATCACAATCGCCATCAGATAACCCAACACTGGGGTAATCGCGCCTGGAATCAGCAGAACGAACAGGCCACCGTGCGGTGCCATCAGTTTCGCGCCAATCGCCATGGAAATCGCACCGGTTACCGCGCCGCCAATGATACAGCACGGCAGTACACGCATTGGGTCACGCGCTGCAAACGGAATGGCACCTTCAGAGATGAAGCACAGACCAAGCACCAGCGCCGCTTTACCGCCTTCCTGCTGACCTTTGTTGAACTTACGACGCGCAACAATCGTCGCCAGGCCCATCGCCAGCGGTGGCACCATACCGGCTGCCATAATGGCTGCCATCGGTGCGTAGGTTTGTGAACTGAGCAGACCAACACCAAATGCATAAGCCACTTTGTTCACCGGACCGCCCATGTCGGTACACATCATGCCACCGAGAATCGCGCCCAGCAGCACAGCGTTCGCCGTACCCATGTTTGCCAGCCAGGTTGTCAGGCCAGTCATGATGCCAGCAACCGGCTTACCAACCACGTAAATCATCAGCAAACCGGTTATCAAACTCGCTACCAGCGGAATGATCAGAATCGGTTTCAGCGCTTCCATACTCTGCGGCAGTTTTACTTTGCTGCTGAGCATCTTCGCGGCGTAACCGGCAATGAAACCGGCGATGATGCCGCCAAGGAAACCGGCGTTAATGCTGGTGGCGATCATGCCGCCAATCAAACCTGGCGTCAGACCCGGACGATCCGCAATCGAGAAGGCAATAAAACCGGCCAAAACCGGCACCATCAGCGCAAAGGCGCTGCCGCCACCAATCTGCATCAGTGCAGCCGCTAACGTGCCCGGCTCTTTAAATGCGGTGATACCAAAGGCGAATGACAACGCGATGCTCAAACCACCCGCGACCACCATTGGCAGCATGTAGGACACGCCGGTCAGCAGGTGACGATAGGCACCGGCTTTCTCTTTGCTGTCGCCCTGTGCGCTGGCCGCCTGATTGCCGCTCGGCTGATAGGTTTTCGCTTCAGCCTGCGCTTTATCCAGCTCCTGCGCGGTTTTCTTCAGCGCCAGACTGGTTGAGGTGCGGTACATCGGCTTACCGGCAAATTTCGCCAGATCCACATCGATATCCGCCGCGACGATGACCAGATCGGCTGCCGCCACTTCTTCTGGCGTAATCGCGTTGCCAGCGCCCACAGAACCACGGGTTTCGACTTTCACCCACCAGCCACGCTTAGTCGCTTCGGCCTGAATAGCTTCGGCAGCCATAAAGGTGTGCGCAACGCCAGTAGGGCAAGCGGTCACCGCCACAATACGTTTCTGACCACCGCTCTGCGCCGCCACTGGCGCGGCAGCGGTTGCAGCAACAGGCTGCCAGGTTTTGGCACTTGCTTTGGCTTGATTGATTGCCGCCAGCGGATCGCGCAGCGCTTGCTGCACATCCACCAGCGCCAGCGATTTACCCGCCAGCTCTGCGTCGTGCGGCGCATCATGACCAGCAACCAGCACCAGTTCCGCTTCGGCGGCATTATCGGTCAGCTTCAGTCCGGCTTGTGCCGCCGTCGCGCGTAAACGTTCCAGCGCCAGATGTCCTGAAGCCAGTCCCAGTGAAGAATCTTTTATCAGCAGCGTTTTCATTATCGCTCTCCTGCTGTTAGTTAACGGGTTGTAAGTCGACGCGCGCCATCATCGCGGCCAACTGGGTACGATCTTTAACGCCAACGTTGCTTTGGCTGACGGCCATCGCCGCCACTGCCGTCGCCAGACGCAGCGTGTGCTCGCTGGATTCACGCATCAGCAAGCCGTAAATCAGGCCGCCGACCATCGAATCGCCGGCACCCACGGTGCTGACCACTTCGCAAGCGGGCGGTTTGGCGATCCATTCGCCGGAGGCATTCACCCACAGCGCGCCTTCCGCACCGAGAGAAATCACCACGTGCGCAATACCTTGCTCACGCAGTTCATGTGCAGCACCGATCACGTCCTGCAGCGCAGGCAATTTGCGACCAGCCCAAATCTCCAGCTCGCGGCGATTCGGTTTCACCAGCCACGGCGCGGCTTTCAGACCGGCAACCAGCGCTTCGCGGCTGCTGTCGAAGATGATGCAAGGGCACAGCGTGCGCAGATCGCTCATCCATTTAGTGAATGCTTCTGGCGCCACGCCGGCTGGCAAGCTGCCGCTGACGCACACCATGTCGAACTGGCCCAGCCAGGTGAGTGAATCAGCGGTGAAACGCTCCCAATCCTGCGCGGTGACCTCAAAGCCAGAGAAATTCAGGTCGGTCACATCACCATCTTTTTCGGTCAGCTTGACGTTGATACGCGTACGGCCCTGCACCACCTGAAAACGGTTAGCAATGCCGAGCTCGCTGAACAGCTGCTGAAAGCCGTCCTGATTCTCTTTACCGAGGAAACCGCCGACGGTGACATCGATACCAAGATCTTTCAGCACCTTGGCAACGTTGATGCCCTTACCCGCCGCGTGCAGGCCGGTGGTTTTCACCAGGTTGACTTCACCGTGCTCAATTTCTGGCGTGTAACCGACCAGATCGTAAGCCGGGTTTAAGGTAATTGTTGCGACACGACGACTCATGCTGCCCCCTCGCCTAAACCGGCGTTAATGGCTTCTTCAATCGCGTTTAGCGCCTGCTGCGCATCATCACCGCTGGCGGTAAAGCGCAGGCGATGGCCTTTTTTCACGCCCAGCGCGACGACTTTCATCAGGCTGCGGCCGTTAGCCGGTTTACCGCTGCCATCGAGATTGGTCACGGTGATATCGCTGTTGAACTGTTTGATCACGGTAACCAGCGCCGTACCCGGACGCGCATGCAGACCGTGTTCATTGCGGATGGTGAACTCAGCGGTCAGCAGCTCGGCAGCTTCATCGACTTCGCTGGTCAGCAGCGCCAGAATCCCGGCTGCATCGGCCTTCAGCAGACGTTCAGCTTTGTTGGTCAACAGTAGGTTGCTGAGGTAGCCCAGCACTTCCAGCGGACGCTGATCGTTAGCCGCCACGGTCAGCAACAGCGCGACGTTTTCGCCCTGATGCTGGAATGGCCTAGCAGCGCGGCTGACTGCCACTGCGCTGCCGAGATTGCCGTTGGCGCTGTCGCTCAGCCAGATGCCCTGACCCAGACTTAGCGGTGCGCGGGAAATCACATCAGCAATAAAGGACGCGTCCACCGCGCCAGCAGTCTGCAGACGACCGGCGTTCAGAGCCTGTAAGGTGATTAAATCGCTGGCCGCCACATCAACGGCAATCAGCGAGGTATCGAATTTGAATTCTGCCGCCTGGTTTTCGCCCATCAGCAGCGCACGTAGATCTTCCGCCGAGGCGGTTTTCAGCTGTTCAGCAATGCTGTCGTCGCTTAAGACGTGGGTGAGCTGACGCAGCAACGCGAGGTGTTCATCAGACTTGGCGGCAATACCGATTGCCACATACGCTGTTTGCCCCTCGCCCCAATCCACGCCATGCGGGAACTGATAAACCTGTACACCGGTTTTCAGTACCAGGTCGCGGGTGTCGGTAGTGCCGTGCGGAATGGCAATCCCGTTACCCAGGAAAGTGGTGGTTTGCTGTTCGCGCGCCAGCATGCCGTTAACGTAGCCTTCGGCCACATTGCCCGCAGCGGTCAACGCAGCGGCAACCTGACGAATGGCCTCTTCTTTATTCTGTGCGCTAGCACCGGTATGAATGGCCTGAACTTCGAGCTGGAACATATCTCTCCTCGCTTGCTGTGTTGAATCGTTTCAGCTAGGTGTTGAAAAAAAATGCTCTGCATCGCGGACTTAGCCGGAATGACAACGCTGAAACGTTTCAGGGAATATGGTACAGCCACGTACAGCAGGCAAGAAAATGCGCGATCTGAGTAGCAGATTTTTGACGTTCCGCACACTTCATGTTGGATTTAAGATTTTTACGGACAGTCAGGCTGATGCTTTTGCTGTACAGACCAGCGGCATTAAGCCAAATTCTTCAGCTCTGCGTCAGCAACCGGTTCAAGGTGCAGTATCGGCTTCCAGTTTTAACAAAAACGTCATCGCGCTATCACGGCTGCTGCCGCACATTTCCGCGCTTGGTTGTAAGCCGGCGCAGACCGCAGGACGCAGCGGTGAACCAAAGATTTTGCAGCGCTGCTGCTCATCGAGCTGCACGCAACGCGTGTTGGCCGGCTTGCCGTGCGGCATGCCAGGAATCGGGGATGAAATTGAGGGGGCTGTGCAACAGGCACCGCACTGGTCACGACAAAACATCATGCGCTCCTGTAAACAATTCGCCGCGACAATAACAGTCTGAGGCCGCGAATGCCATGCACCGGAAACAATTTTACATTGCCTCGCTTGCCAGTTTTTCGCCGCACGAGTAACGTGACGCGCATTAACCTCCTGTCAGCGAGAAAACCACCATGCCAAAGGCAAATGAGATCAAAAAAGGGATGGCTGTCACCTGGAACGGCAAACTGTTGCTGGTGAAAGACATTGATGTACAGAGCCCAAGTGCTCGCGGTGCCGCGACGCTCTACAAAATGCGTTTTACCGATGTTCGCACTGGCCTGAAAGTGGAAGAGCGCTTTAAAGGCGACGATATTATTGACGCCATTTCACTTAGCCGCCGCGCCGTCACCTTCTCTTATATAGATGGTGATGAGTATGTGTTTATGGATGATGAAGACTACACGCCGTACAACTTCAAGAAAGATCAAATCGAAGAAGAGCTGCTGTTTATTCCTGAAGGCGGCATTCCCGGCATTCAGGTGCTGACGATGGACGGCCAGGTATTGGCACTTGAACTGCCTCAAACCGTCGATATGGAAATTGTTGATACCTCACCGGGCATCAAAGGTGCCTCCGCCAGCGCGCGATCCAAACCCGCTGTCATGAGCACCGGTTTATCCATTCAGGTGCCAGAATATCTGAGCAATGGCGAACGCATCCGTATTCATATTGCAGAACGTCGTTACATGGGACGCGCTGACGCATAACGTGCTTCCGTCCGGCCGCCGGTGATTGTTATAGTATAACAAGGCCGTGCGCGCCGGATGCCCCTCATCCGCGCGCGATTTATTCTCTTTTTTTGGGAGCCCTTTTGTGACGCGCGTAAACCTCATCACCGGATTTCTCGGCAGCGGAAAGACCACCACTCTGCTCCATCTGTTAGCCAATAAACCCGCCGACGAAAACTGGGCGATTCTGGTCAACGAATTTGGCGAAATTGGCATCGACGGCGCACTGCTCGCCGATCGCGGTGCCACGCTGAAAGAGATTCCCGGCGGCTGCATGTGCTGCGTTAACGGCTTGCCGCTGCAGGTTGGGCTGAACATGCTGCTGAAACAGGCTAAACCCGATCGTCTGATTATCGAACCCACCGGCCTTGGCCATCCCAAACAGCTGCTGAATATGCTGCGTGCTGCCGTCTATCAACCCTGGATTCAGGTGGATGCCACCTTAACGCTGCTCGATCCGCGCCAGCTTGCCGACGCACGCGTAGTGGAGAATGAGAATTTCCGCGATCAGCTGGTGGCGGCCGATATCATCGTGGCGAACAAAAGCGACCGCTGGAACGATGATGATCGTCAGCGGTTACAGACCTGGCAACAGCAATTTTTGGGCGAGCGTCAGCTGGTGGAAGTGGCGTGGGGACACATCGATCCCGCGTTGTTGACTCAACCCGCCTTGGCGGATCGTGCGGTTCCCGATGCAGCACATCACTACCATAATTCACGTCCACAAGGCTTGGCCGCACTGAAACTGGATGGCCAGGCGCGCTGGCGTCGTGCGCTAAATGAAGGTCAGGGCTATGCTTCCTGTGGCTGGATTTTCGATGGTGAAACCGTGTTTGATACGATCAAAGCGCTAGAGTGGGCAAGGCATGCGCCGGTTGATCGCGTTAAAGGTGTGTTGCGCACTGCCGATGGTTTAGTGAATATCAATCGCCAGGGCGACGATCTGTTTATAGAAACCCGCCCTACTACACCACCTGATAGCCGCATCGAATTGATTCATCATCAGCCAGCTGACTGGAATCTTTTGCAGACCGCTTTGTTGAAGATTCGTTTAAATTAGATGCGTTAGGTTGCCCCGTTGTTTTCACTTTGAGTCTATTTTCTATGCGCGCTTCTCGATTAGTCACCATCCTGCTGCTGAATGCACTGGGTGTGATGCTTTTCCTTTCATGGTACCTGCCGCCGGATCACGGGTTCTGGTTTGGTATCGATAAAGCCATCTTTTATGGCTTCAATGACCAGATGGTTGATCATCACGTTTTCGCTCTGTTAGTGGCCATCACTAACTTCCGCGGTTTCGATGTGGTTTCGCTGCTGGCTATGGGTTTGCTCTATTTAAGCTACTGGCGTCGCGAGACACCGCAAGGTCGCCGCCGTTTGCTGGCCATTGGCATCACGATGCTGCTGAGCGCGGTAGTACTGAACCAGCTCGGCCATCTGTTGCCGGTGCAACACTCCAGCCCAACGCTGTTCTTTGACAATGTACATCGCGTCAGCGAACTGACCGGCATCCCAGCCAAAGATGCCTCGAAAGATAGCTTCCCAGGCGACCACGGCATGATGCTGATGATCTTCACCTGCTTTATGTGGCGCTATTTCGGCTTCCGCGCGTTTCTGGTGGGCCTGGCGATTAGCGTGGTGTTTGCGCTGCCACGCGTGATGGCGGGTGCGCACTGGTTTACTGATATCGCTGTTGGTTCGTTGTCGGTGGTGCTGGTTGGTATGAGCTGGTGCCTGTTAACGCCATTCAGCGACAAGCTCGTCAATTGGCTGGACCGTTCGTTGCCGGGCAAATATAAGCCGCGCCGGTAATTGTTAAGCGCGAGTGATCATAGAAGAAAAAGTCGATCGCTCGCGCTTATTTAAAACCTGAATAAACTATTAGCAAACTAACATTATTCAGGTAAAAGAAAAGATTATGATGAAAAACGCGGAACAATAGCCTTTATCTGAGTCTGTCCAGCCCGAACCCTCTTAAAATCGGCCTTAGCGCCAGAATTACCCCCTTATTCCACCGCTGTTTGGTTATTAAATCGCTGCCAATTGTTGATAAACTAGCCATTGTGTTACAGATTGATTTCACATCGAAAAAACCTTTGAATATTTATATAAAAGCACTCGCCACGCGGTCTGTAATCGGTTAACCTCAAATCCGATTAGTAAGCAACAGCATAAAATGCGGTGCTTAAAGCTACAAAAATGTGTGCATTAACACATTTTAGTAATTAAGGATTTGTCTTAGACGGCCGTCCTTATTAATCTCAACCCGTTTTGTCATCTGGCTGACGACATTCTGTCGTAAGGAAACCGAAGGAATTCACGTACAATGGTCAAGTCTCAACCAATACTGAGATACCTCAGGCGGATCATTCCCGCAGTTGCTCTGGCAACACTTTTATCAGCATGTAGCAGCACCCATAACGGTCAGAACGCGAATAACGAGAATCATGAAGTTAACAACCAGAATGGTTTTTTACTTCAAGCGTCTCAGGACGAATTTGAACAGATGGTGCAGAACGTGGACGTTAAGTCCCGCATCATGGAACAGTACAGTGACTGGAAAGGTGTACGTTATCGCTTAGGCGGCGACACTAAACACGGCATTGATTGTTCTGCTTTTGTTCAGCGCACCTTTCGCGAGCAGTTTGGTTTAGATTTGCCACGCTCAACGTCAGAACAGCAAGACACCGGCAAAGAGATTTCACGCAATAAATTGCGCGCAGGTGACTTAGTGCTGTTCCGCGCCGGTTCTACCGGTCGCCACGTTGGCATCTATCTCGGCAACGATAACTTTGTTCACGCGTCCACCAGCAGTGGCGTGATGATTTCCAATCTGAACGACAGTTATTGGAAAAACCGTTATCGTGAAGCGCGTCGGGTTCTCGCTAAAAACCCGAGCTAACGTATTCCTTTGAAGATCCTCTCAGCCAGAGAATCAGAAAACGCTGCCCCGGCAGCGTTTTTTTTCGCCCACGGTTTTTAACTCAAATCTAATCGATAAAAGTAATTGAGAATCAAAAATATAACGAGACATTCTTCGCGCTCTCGTTATATTCTCGTTGACTTCCTGATACCCAAATATCGCCCTTCAGACGCCGTGATTACAGCGATGTCGGCAGGACTCTGGGTAATGACCAAAGTGATAAACATAATAAAAAATGGCAAGACAAGGGGAATACACTCCATGCCACTTTCGGGGACATTAAAACACCACGCCAGCTACTCAAGACGCATCGCCTGGAGTAGCGTAATCATCGGCACATTGTTTTTTCTGCTGTTTGTCACCGTCCTGTTAACGCTGACCTGGCAAAAACGCGTACAGCAACACCAACAACTACTGGCGCACAGCCGTGACGATTTACAACAAGTCATTACAACCCTGGTGGATACGCTTTATCCACTGCAGCAATACACACAATTAACCTGCAGCAGCGTCGGCCGTGAGCTGACTTCTCGCGCTGCGTTTGCGGGAAATATCCGCGCCATCCTGCTGGTCCGCGACAGTAATGCTTACTGCTCTTCTGCAACAGGCAGTTTTTTGTTGGCTGCCAACGCGATATCGCCTGAATCTGAACTGGAACGCGATCGCGATATGCGCTTACTGGAAGGCACGCCATTGCTGCCAACGAAACCGGCGCTGGCGCTTTGGCTGAAAAATCCAGGTTCGGCAGAGACCGGCATTCTGGCCACCATGAACATCAGCCTGACGCCTTATCAGTTGCTGGCTTCCTATCATCCCGAAATCACCGGCATGGCGTTGGTGATCGGCAATAAAGCGCTACTCAGCGGCAGCAACAAAGTGGTGCACGCCAGTGATTTGCCTGCATCGCTGCATGAAATAGCTTTTAACAATAGCGACCTACACTTTGTACTGTTTGGCAGCACTTTAGCGCCACGCGATTACTCACTGACGCTGCTGACTGGGATATTATTTTCCTTACTGGTTTCCGCTTTGAGTTGGCTATTGCTGACTCGACATCAGCGTCCGGGTAAAGAGATTATGCAGGGAATCAAACGTGGCCAGTTTCACGTTGAATACCAACCGCTGGTCACCGCGCATGATGGACAACCATACGGCGTGGAAGCGCTGCTGCGCTGGACGCATCCCACTGAAGGCATGATTCCGCCGGATGCCTTTATTAGCTACGCCGAAGCGCAAAACCTGATTATTCCGCTCACCCAGCATCTGTTTACCTTGGTGGCTCGCGATGCACAGTTTCTCTGTAAACAACTGCCGCGCGGCACACGTCTGAGCCTCAATCTCTCGCCGCTGCATCTCGCCTCTGAGAGTTTCCGTCATGATGTGCAGGTATGGATTAACGCCATGCCGGCGGACCATTTCAACTATGTGTTTGAGATTACCGAACGCACCATGGTGGGAGAGAAAAACGCCGGTGAGATCTTCGCCTGGCTGCACGAAAACCATTTTAAAATTGCGATTGATGATTTTGGTACCGGACACAGTGCGCTGATCTATCTGGAAAAATATCCCTTCGATTACCTGAAAATCGATCGTGGATTTGTGCAAAGCATTGGTACGGAAACCGTCACCTCGCCGGTTCTTGATGCGGTGCTGCTGTTGGCGAAAAAACTCAACCTGAAAACCGTGGCAGAAGGCGTAGAAACCGGCGACCAGGCGGCATGGCTGGTGAATCGCGGCGTGACACATTTACAGGGCTATCTGTTTAGCCGGCCGCTACGACCTGAAAAACTCGCCAGTTACTTCCAACGCCAGCGCATACTGAGTTAGCATCACGCGAACCCCATGAAACTGCTACCATAAAGTGCGGAACACCACAGGAGATCGCCTCACTTATGCTGCTGCGTCTTGTCACAGCGTTATTGTTTTGTAGCGCCATTGCGCCGCTGCATGCCGCAACCATTAACGAAAGCTATGCCTTTGCTAAACTGGGCGAGCCGAAATATGCGGTCAATTTCACGCACTACGATTACGCCAATCCCGCCGCACCCAAAGGCGGCAAAATCACACTGGCGGTGGTCGGCACCTACGACAACTTCAATCGCTTCGCCTCGCGCGGCAATCCCGGCATTGGCACTGATACGCTGTATGACGGCCTGTTTACTACCTCCGATGATGAACCTGGCAGCTACTATCCGCTGATCGCTGAATCGGCGCGCTATCCCGACGACTATCGCTGGATGGAAGTGTCGATCAATCCGCATGCACAGTTTCAGGACGGAACACCGATTACCGCGCAGGATGTGGCTTTTACTTTTCAGAAATTCATGACGGAAGGTGTGCCGCAGTTCCGCGTGGCGTTTCGTGACGTGCAAGTCAAAGCGCTTAACCGCCTCACCGTGCGCATCGACATGCCGAAGCCGGACAAGGATCGGGTTCTCAGCTGGTTGACGCTGCCGGTTATTCCGGAAAAGTTCTGGCAAAACAAAAAGTTTAATGAGCCGATTGGTTATCCGCCGCTGGCCAGCGGGCCTTATCGCGTCACCTCGTATAAATCGGGTCAGTTTATCCAGTACAGCCGGGTGAAAGATTACTGGGCGGCCAATCTGCCGGTCAATCGCGGACGCTTTAACTTCGACACCCTGCGTTATGACTATTATCTCGATGACAACGTGGCGTTCGAGGCCTTTAAAGCCGGTGCTTACGATTTACGTGAAGAGAGTTCAGCCAAAAAATGGGCCACGCAATATCGCGGGCGCAACTTTGATAGTCACGCCATCGTCAAATCAACCATTCCCAACACGGTTTCCACCGACACGCGTTGGCTGGCCTTTAACAACGAAAAGCCGCTGTTCGCCGATCGTCGCGTACGCGAAGCCATTACGCTGGCGTTCGATTTTGAGTGGATGAATAAAGCGTTGTTCTACGGCGCTTATAAACGCACGCGCAGCTATTTCCAGAACACCGAATATGCAGCGCTTGGCTATCCCAAAGCCGAGCAGTTGATTCTGCTGGCGCCGTACAAGGCGCAGCTGCCAGCGGAAGTGTTCAACAATGAGTATGCCCCGCCCCGTTCCGACGGCAGCGGTTTCGATCGCGGCAACCTGTTGCAAGCCATGAAGCTGCTGAAAGAAGCGGGCTGGGAGATTAAAAACCAGCAGCTGGTGAACGTGAAAACCGGCCAGCCGTTCCGTTTCGAATTACTGATGCGCAGCGGCACGCAAAACGACTGGGCGCTGCCGTTCCAGCACAGCCTGCAACGGCTTGGCATCCAGGTCACATTGCGCCAGATTGACAGTTCGCAATATTTACGGCGTTTACGCGAAGGTGACTACGACATGATTCCGTCACTCTATTACGCGATGCCATGGCCCTCCACCAGCTTGCGCACTATCTGGCAGTCTGAGTTCATTAACTCTTCATGGAACACGCCACGCGTGAAAGATCCCATCGTCGACCATTTTGTCCAGCAGATCGTGGAGCATCAGGGCGATGAGAAGGCGCTGTTGCCGCTTGGTCAGGCGCTGGATCGCATCCTGCTGTGGAATGCCTACATGATTCCGATGTGGTACAGCGCGGAAGATCGCATGGCGTATTGGGACAAGTTTTCCCATCCCGAGATTAAACCCGCGTTTGCTACCGGTCTGGAAAACTGGTGGTACGATGTGAACAAAGCCGGGCGATTGCCGGCCGATCGACGCTGAGGAGCACGGTTTGGCAGCCTATTTTCTACGCAGGTTACTGCTGATCATCCCCACGCTGTGGGCGATCATCACCCTGAACTTCTTTATTGTGCAGATCGCGCCCGGCGGCCCGGTGGATCAGGCGTTAGCCAACGTGCAGTTTGGTCACAGCACTGGCATTCCCGGTTCAGGCAGTGGCGACAGCGGCGCGCGCGGATCGCTGGTGCGCGACAATCCCGGCGACAGCCAGTATCGCGGCGCACGCGGCCTTGATCCGGAAGTGATCGCGGAAATTAAGCATCGTTACGGCTTCGATAAACCGCTGCTGCAGCGTTATGGCGAAATGCTTTGGAACTACATCCGTTTTGACTTTGGCGACAGCCTGTTCCGCAGCGCATCGGTGCTGCAGCTGATCAAAGAGAGTTTGCCGGTCTCCATCAGTTTGGGATTGTGGAGCACCTTGATCATTTATCTGGTGTCGATTCCGTTAGGCATCAAAAAAGCGGTGCGCAACGGCAGCGCCTTCGATATCTGGAGCAGCACCTTTATCATCATTGGCTATTCGATTCCGGCATTTCTGTTCGGCATCATGCTGATTGTGCTGTTCGCCGGCGGCAGCTACTTCGACTGGTTCCCGCTGCGCGGCCTGACGTCACCACAGTTTGATGCGCTGCCGTGGTACAGCAAAATCACCGATTACCTGTGGCACATCACGCTGCCAGTGCTGGCGACGGTGATTGGCGGTTTCGCCACGCTGACCATGCTGACCAAAAACGCCTTCCTCGATGAGATCCGCAAACAATACGTGGTCACCGCGCGTGCCAAAGGGCTGGATGAGAAGCGCGTGCTGTACGGCCACGTGTTCCGCAACGCCATGCTGCTGGTGATCGCCGGTTTTCCTGCCACCTTTATCAGCATGTTTTTCACCAGCTCGGTGTTAATTGAGGTGATGTTCTCGCTCAATGGTTTGGGCCTGCTCGGCTACGACGCTACCATCCAGCGCGACTATCCAGTGATGTTTGGCACGCTTTACATCTTCACGTTGATTGGCCTGCTGATGAACATTCTCAGCGATCTGACCTACACGCTGGTCGATCCGCGCATTGATTTTGAGGGACGCTGATGCGCTTATCTCCTGTTAACCAACAGCGCTGGCAGCGTTTTCGCCATAACCGTCGCGGTTACTGGTCGCTGTGGATTTTCCTGATCATTTTTGTCCTGTCGTTGGGCGCTGAGTTGCTGGCCAACGACAAACCACTGCTGGTGCATTATCAGCAGCGCTGGTACATGCCGCTGCTGTTCAACTACAGCGAAAGTGATTACGGCGGTGATTTCTCTACGCCCGCTGATTATCAGGATCCGTGGCTGAAGCAGCGCATCGATCAGCAAGGTTGGGCGATTTGGGCACCGATTCGCTTTAGCGACAGCACCATTAACTTTGCCACCGATGTGCCCTTCCCTTCTGCACCTTCGGCGCAAAACTGGCTCGGCACCGACGCCAACGGCGGCGATGTGCTGGCACGCTTGCTGTATGGCACGCGCATCTCATTACTGTTCGGCATCATGCTGACGCTGTTCTCCAGCGTGATTGGCATCGTGGTCGGCGCGGTTCAAGGCTACTTTGGTGGCCGAATTGATTTGGTCGGCCAGCGGCTGATTGAAGTGTGGTCCGGCATGCCATCGCTGTTCCTGCTGATTCTGCTCTCCAGCGTGATTCAGCCCGGCTTCTGGTGGCTGCTGCTGGTTACCGTGGTGTTTGGCTGGATGAGTCTGGTGAGCGTGGTACGCGCCGAATTCCTGCGTGCCCGTAACTATGATTACATTCGTGCGGCACGCGCGCTTGGCGTCAGCGACAGCCGTATTATGCTGCGCCACATGCTGCCAAACGCCATGGTCGCCACATTGACGTTTCTGCCGTTTATCCTGTGCGGCTCAATCACCACGTTAACCTCGCTGGACTTCCTTGGTTTTGGTTTGCCGGTCGGATCGCCATCGCTTGGCGAGCTGCTGCTGCAGGGCAAAAACAATTTACAGGCACCGTGGCTGGGATTGGCGGGCTTCTTTGCCCTCGCCCTGCTGCTGTCATTACTGATCTTTATCGGCGAAGCGGTACGCGATGCCTTTGACCCGAGCCGAGGACGCTAAATGAGCCTGTTAACGGTGAATCATCTGGCGGTGGCCTTTCAGGATCGCCGCGTGGTGGACGACATTTCGCTGCAAATAGATGCCGGCGAAACGCTGGCGCTGGTGGGCGAATCCGGTTCCGGTAAAAGCGTGACCGCGCTGTCAATCATGCGCTTATTGCCGCAGCCGCCGGTCAACTATCCGCAAGGTGAAATCCTGTTTAACGGTCAGGATATTTTGCAGGCCAGCGAACGCACCCTGCGCGGGTTACGTGGCAACCAGATGGCGATGATTTTTCAGGAGCCGATGGTATCGCTCAATCCGCTGCATAACGTGGAAAAGCAGCTGTATGAGGTGCTGTCGGTGCATCGCGGGATGCGGCGCGAAGCCGCGCGGGGCGAAATGCTCAGCTGCCTGGATCGCGTCGGCATTCGTAACGCGGCATCGCGTTTGCAGGATTTTCCACACCAGCTTTCCGGCGGTGAGCGACAGCGCGTGATGATCGCCATGGCGCTGCTGACGCAGCCGAAGCTGCTGATCGCCGATGAACCGACCACCGCGCTGGATGTCACGGTGCAGGCACAGATTCTGCAACTGCTGCGCGAGCTGCAGCGTGAACTCAACATGGGCATGCTGTTCATCACCCATAACCTGAATATTGTGCGTCAGCTGGCGCACAGCGTCACAGTGATGAGAAATGGCCGCAGTGTGGAACACAATCGCTGCGATTTGCTGTTTAGCCAGCCGCAGCAGCCCTACACGCGCGAGCTGATCGCCGCCGAGCCGGATGGTCAACCGGTGCCGCTGCAGGATGCTAAACCGCTGTTGCAGGTGAAGAATCTGCAGGTTGGTTTCCCGATCCGGCGTGGATTGCTGCGTCGCACCGTGGCAGAGACGCTGGCGCTCAAGGATCTTAGCTTTACGCTACGGCGCGGCGAAAGCCTGGGATTGGTCGGCGAATCGGGTTCGGGTAAAAGTACTACGGGCCTGGCGCTGCTGCGCTTAATCACCGCGCGCGGTGAGATCTGGTTTGAGGATCAGCCGCTGCATCAGCTATCGCCAAAGCAGTTATTGCCGCTGCGCCAGCGCATTCAGGTGGTATTTCAGGATCCCAATTCCTCACTCAATCCGCGCATGACGGTGCAACAGGTGATTGCGGAAGGCTTAGCGGTACATCGCCCAGAACTGAGCGATGTGGAGCAGGAAGCCAAGGTGATTGCGGTGATGCAGGAAGTGGGACTCGATGCCGACAGCCGTTCGCGCTATCCGGCGGAGTTTTCCGGCGGTCAGCGCCAGCGCATCGCTATCGCTCGCGCGTTGATCCTTGAGCCGCAGCTGATTGTACTGGATGAACCCACCTCGTCACTGGATCGCTCGGTGCAGAAGCAAATTCTGACCTTACTGCGTCGTTTGCAGCAGCAGCATCAGCTCGCCTATCTGTTTATCAGTCATGATTTGCAGGTGGTACGCGCGCTCTGCCATCAGCTGGTTGTGCTGCGTCAGGGCGAAGTGGTGGAACAAGGTGATTGCGAAGCGTTGTTTAACGCACCAGCAGCCGATTACACGCGGCAGCTACTGGCGTCAGCGCAGGGAAAAGATCTGAGTCAGTGACCATCGAAGGTTTCGGCGATAGCGACACCCTGATTTTTCAGGCAGCAGTTGGTGGCGCTTTCGTCATCGCGTTGAATCAGCAGACAAGGTTGCCCTTCACACTGGGCGATTTTGCACTCGACCTGAATCTGCGCCAACGTTTCTTTCAGCTGGTGCAGAATTTCCAGCGCCGGATGGCCATCGTGGCTCAGCAGGCGCAGCACCACTAAATCTTCTGCATGCACGCCATTCGCCGCTTCCTGACGCTCAATTTCTCCTGCATGTTCAAGCGACCAGCGATAATGTTGTGGCAAGCGATGCACAACGGAAAGTTGCAGCATAGATATACGGCCCCCAGAGACGTTAACTTTATTCACGACGACGGCACAACGTGGTGAATCCCAACCTGGTTAGGTCAGAAAACCCACTCAGTCTGCCTTCTCGTTTTCAGCACAAAGCATGTAACCAATTTATAATTTGCGAGGCTTCTCACATTTATTCCTATGTTTACCGTGTTCGGCTGCGGTTAACAATCATTTTAGACGCAATCTCGTTACTTTTTTACATCTAAATTTTCACATGATGGAAACATTAAGCATAACGAATGAATGGGGATTAGCGAGTGAGGGGAGAAATTTAAGAGAGGCCAGGTCGCCATGAATGGCGACCCTACGAAAAGATTCAGGATATGTAGGGCCGCCATTCATGGCGGCCTTGGGGGATATCACGCTGGCTGTTGAGGCCGTGAAGCATAGGTGAACAGCACAATCGAGAGGGTGGCGCACAGCGCAATCGTAGCCACCATCGGCCAGGCGCTGTTAATGCTAACTAATGAGAGCAGCGCGCCGACTAAGGCACCCACACCAAAACGCAGCGTGCCCGCCAGCGAAGAAGCCGTGCCCGCCATGTGCGGGAACTCATCCAGAATCACCGCCATCGCATTCGACGATACCGTTGAGACGCAGCCAATAAACATCGCCACGCCAAACACCAGCGACAGAAAACCTAAATCCAGCGCACTGGAGATCAACAGCCAAACGCCCATCGCGAACTGAATCACCAATCCTAAACGGAACATTTTCACCGGACCAAAGCGGCGCACGGCACGGCTATTAATCAGCGTCATCACGAACAGGAACACCACGTTCAAACCAAAGTAGTAGCCGAAGTTCTGCGGTGAAACGTGGTTCACTTCGATGTAAACAAACGGACCGGCATTGAGGAAGGTGAATAATCCGGCAAAGGAGAAACCGCTTGCCAGCATATAACTGAAGGCACGCTTGTGGCGCACCAGTGCCACGAAGTTACCCAGGGTGGTACGCAGATGAAAACGCTGCCGCTGTTCGGGCTTGAGCGTTTCACGGATTTGCGTCACCACCAGCATCGTGGTGATCAGCGCGGCACCCGCTAGCGTCCAGAAGATGGCGTGCCAGTTCCACAGCAACAGCAACCAGCCACCAATAATCGGTGCCAGCAGCGGTGCGATGGTGGTCACCAGCATCACAAACGACATCATGCGCGAGAAGTCCTCTTTCGAGTAGGTATCGCGCATCAAGGCGTTAATTACGACGCTGGCAGCGGCGGCCGATAAGCCGTGCAGGAAGCGCATAAAGATCAGCTGGTCGATAGTTTGTGACAGCGCACAAGCCGCAGCGGCGCAGGCAAAGATCAGCGTGCCCAGCACAATCACCGGTTTACGTCCGTAGCTGTCCGCCAGTGGGCCATACACTAACTGGCCAATGGCGAAACCGAGGATGTAGAGGTTGAGCGTCATCTGCACGCTGCCCGCCGAAACCGCAAACTCATGGGCGATTTGCGGCATGGCCGGCAGATACATATCAATCGAAAGCGGCATCAACATCGCCAGCAATCCGAGGATGACCACTAAACCAACCGGAGAATTCTTTTCCTTGCGCACCGCGTTCTCCCGCTATTTGCGTTGTTTGAGTTCTTCTGGCAGGCCGATGCTGTCGACCTCTTGCTGCGTCAATTCACGATATTCACCTTCACCGAGATCTTCATCGAGTTCGATGTCACCAATACGTTCGCGATGCAGCGCCGAGACATGGTTACCCATCGCCGCAAACATGCGTTTGACCTGATGATAGCGCCCTTCGCTGATGGTCAAGCGTGCCGCTTTCTCATCAAGAATCTCCAGCACCGCCGGTTTGGTGAGCTCTTTTTCATTGTGCAGCTGTACACCGGCAGCGAACTTCTCAACCAGTTCTGGATCGATCGGCTCTTCGACTTCCACCAGATAGGTTTTTTCCAGGTGATGCTTCGGGGAGGTAATACGGTGTGACCATTGACCATCGTCGGTCAGCAGCACCAAACCGGTGGTGTCGATATCGAGACGTCCCGCCGCATGCAGCTTGAACGCCGCAGGTTCTTCGATAAAGAACAGCACGGTAGGATGATCGGGATCGTCGGTTGAGCAGACGTAACCCTGCGGCTTGTTCAGCATGAAGTAGCGCGGACCTTGCTGCACCACCAGTGGATTGCCGTCGTATTCGACTTCATCGTCTGGCAATACCTTGTAAGCCGCATCGCGCACGACTTCGCCGTTAATGGTGACTTTTTTGGCGCGGATTTCGCGTCCGGCGATAGCACGGCTAACTTCCAGTTGCTGAGATATGAATTTTTCGAGTCGCATGAATTCGCTTTGCCTGTTACTGCGGGGGAAACTGAAACGGTGTTTTTGTCCGTTAAGAAAGTGTGGGCAGTATAGCTTGATCCTTAGACTGCTAACAGTAGTGAACCTGCGTTTAACTGGCTTTCATGCCATAATGCGCGTCCGTTCCAAAAAAAGTTTGCCCCGATGTCATTCACCCTGCGCCCATACCAACAAGAGGCGGTTGACGCCACGCTTAACCACTTTCGCCGCCATACCACGCCTGCGGTGATTGTGCTGCCGACCGGCGCGGGTAAAAGCCTGGTGATTGCTGAACTGGCGCGGTTAGCGCGCGGACGAGTATTGGTGCTGGCCCACGTGAAAGAGCTGGTGGAGCAGAATCACAGTAAATATCAGGCGTATGGCCTGCAAGCCGACATCTTCGCCGCCGGTTTGCAGCGCAAGCAGAGCGAAAGCAAAGTGGTATTTGGCAGCGTGCAGTCGGTGGCGCGCAATCTTGATCGCTTCGACAGCGCCTTTTCGCTAGTGATCGTCGATGAGTGTCATCGCATCAGCGATAACGAAGAGAGCCAGTATCAGCTGCTGTTCACCCACCTGCGGCAGCATAATCCGCAGTTGCGACTGTTGGGTTTGACCGCCACGCCCTTCCGTCTCGGCAAAGGCTGGATTTACCAGTTCCACTATCACGGCATGATGCGCGGTGATGAGAAAGCGCTGTTCCGCGACTGCATTTATGAACTGCCGCTGCGCTATATGATCAAACACGGCTTTCTGGTACCGCCGGAGCGCTTAGATATGCCGGTGGTGCAGTACGATTTTAGCCGTCTAGTCCCGCAGAATAATGGGCTATTTAGCGAAGCCGAGCTCAACCGCGAGCTGAAACAACAACATCGCGTGACGCCGCATATTATCCGGCAGATTGTTGAGTTTGCTGAAGATCGGCGCGGCGTGATGGTGTTCGCCTCCACTGTGGAGCATGCCCGTGAAATCCTCACGCTGCTGCCCGAAAACAGCGCGCTGGTCTCGGCGGAAACGGCGGTGAAAGATCGCGACCGCTTGATTGCTGAATTTAAAGCGCAGCAGCTGAAGTTCCTCGTCAACGTTGCAGTTCTGACCACCGGCTTTGACGCGCCCCACGTTGATTTGATCGCCATTCTGCGCCCCACCGAATCCGTCAGCCTCTATCAACAGATTGTCGGTCGCGGTTTACGCCTGTCGCCCGGCAAAACCGATTGTCTGGTGCTGGATTACGCTGGAAATCCACACGATCTTTTTACCCCTGAAGTCGGCGCACCGAAAGGCGCCAGCGATAATCAGCCGGTGCAGGTGTTCTGTCCCGCCTGCGGTTTCGCCAATACCTTCTGGGGAAAAACCACTGAAGATGGTCACATCATTGAGCATTTTGGTCGCCGCTGTCAGGGCGTGCTGGAAGATGATGAAGGCGAGCGCGAGCAGTGTGATTACCGCTTCCGCTTTAAAAGCTGCCCGGATTGCGGCGCCGAGAATGACATCGCCGCGCGGCGCTGCAATCAATGCGACAAAATTCTGGTCGACCCGGATGACATGCTGAAAGCCGCGCTGAAACTGAAAGATGCGCGCGTGTTGCGCTGTGCTGGCATGGTGCTGGAGCAAGGACGCGATGACAAAGGTGAATGGCTGAAAGCCACCTATTTCGATGAGGATGGCACCAGCGTCAGCGAGCGTTTTCGCCTGCAAACGCCAGCGCAACGTAAAGCCTTTGAGCAGCTGTTTATGCGTCCGCATCAGCGCGCACCGGGCGTGGAACTCGGCTGGCAAACCGCAGCAGATGTCATCGCCTTACAGCCTTTATTACGCCATCCGGACTTCGTGGTGGCGCGCGCCAAAGGCCATTTCTGGCAGATCCGCGAAAAAATGTTCGATTATCAGGGCCGTTACCGCCGCGCCAATGAGCTGCGATAAGCGGCGGAATCATTTGCCCCTGCGGCACCATTGAGGCTATAATGCCGCCCGCTTTTGCATCCGTAAAAGCAGTTTGAATAACCGTCCTGTTGCTGGGTCGCCTGTAGCAGGAACTATTGAAGAGACATCAAATGTTCACTATTAACGCTGAAGTACGTAAAGACCAGGGTAAGGGTGCGAGCCGCCGCCTGCGTGTAGCAAACAAATTCCCAGCCATCATCTATGGCGGAAATGAAGCACCAGTTGCTATCGAACTGGACCACGACGCTGTAATGAACGTGCAGGTTAAACCTGAGTTCTACAGCGAAGTGCTGACCATCGCGGTTGATGGTAAAGAAGTTAAAGTTAAAGCTCAGGCGGTACAGCGTCATCCGTTCAAGCCAAAACTGTTCCATATCGACTTCATTCGCGCTTAATCGCGAAATGAGTTGTAAGTAGAAGGGCCGGTTGCGAAACCGGCCCTTTTATTTTGTCTTAACATTCTTCCAAAATCCTCTCTCACTGTACCCATAACCATTGTATCCACATTATTTTCAGTTGTTTTCAAGACATTTCTTTGCGAGAAAAAGATGAATTCTGATGGAATATTCCGGCATTACCACATGCACAGGAATTAATTCAAAAGGAATTCATATGCAAAAAAGAAAATTGCTATGGTGCGGCACACTCTTTGTTTGTCTCTCTTCATCGGCAAGCATAATGCGACATGACACCAACATTCAGGATTATCGTGATTTTGCTGAAAACATGGGAAAGTTTCGTCCTGGAGTCAGCAACATTCCCATCTTTAAGAAGAATGGTGAACTGGATGGTTTGCTTAATTTCTCTATGCCAGATCTGAGCAGTGTTTCACGACGAGGGTACACGACATTAACTGCTCCGTCATATGTGATGGGTGCGGCACATGTTAAGGGAAAATCTGGTTCTCATTTCGGCGGTCCTTCAGAGTTTTCAACTCACTATCTCTTTATTAATCGCAACGATCATGGTATTGCGGATTTTTATCTGCCTCGATTAAATAAGGTAGTAACTGAAACTGCACCTGCTGAACGTGTTGAAATGAGTGAATTATTGCGTGGTCATGGCACTCGTTACATCGCTTATGTTCGTGTTGGCGCTGGGGAAATGCTTGTCGTTACGGATGATCAAAGCAAAACATCTTGGGTTGCTGACTCTGGTAGTTGGTTGGCTGGCGGTCCTATCAATCCCAATATTATTACTTTTGCAAAAGGCGATATGTATTGGGTCCACCATTCACCCGACCATCCACTCTCTTCACCACTCGCAAACGCTTCAGTACAAGGAGACAGTGGAAGCCCCATTTACGTCTACGATAATATCGATAAAAAATGGAAGCTCGCGGCGGAACTTTTTGGTCACTATGGTGGAACAACGGGATACGGTAGAAAGAGTATAGGAACACTCATACCCGATAACTATTTTGACTCGGTTATTACAGCTAATATATCGCCTGATGTATTAGACGTTGCCAATGCAGGAGCAATTTACTGGAACGATACGAATATTGAGCAGCTTAATCAAAACTGGAGCTGGCAGGGACTGGATAAAAAATATCGTCACATTGCACCTGCTTCTGCCCTTGAAACTGAACTCGACGCCACCAAAGATATACGTTTCAATGGAGCAGGTGGCGACATTATCCTCACCAATGCTGTCAACCTCGGAGCGGGTAAACTGCAGTTCTCTAGTAATTACACGCTCAAGTCTGCCGATGGTGTTGATGCCACTTGGGTGGGCGGCGGCGTTGAAGTCGATGAAGATAAAACCGTTCTGTGGCAGGTTAATGGCCTAAAAGATGACGACCTGCATAAAATTGGCGGCGGCATACTGCATATTAGTGCTAAAGGAGTCAATGAAGGAGGTTTGAACATCGGTGATGGCACCGTCATTTTGGATCAACAAAAAGATACGCAGGGAAATCGGCAAGCATTTTCGCGTATATATATTACCAGCGGTCGCCCAACTGTAATAATGAATAGTGCTGAGCAAGTTGATGCGAATAATATCTTCTTTGGATATCGAGGGGGTAAGCTAGATTTAAATGGTAATAGTCTGACCATGAGGCAGATTAATCATACAGACAGCGGCGCTTCAATCATTAACCCACACTTGAACAACAACTCAGTATTAACACTAACCGGATTCGATCCTAAAGATATTACTCTTCAGGAGTGGCAGGGACTTGCAGCTGCAGGTAATGTAGGCGACATTTATGAAGGTTATAATGACAAATCAAAGCGCCTGGAATATTTTCAGTTAAAGATGCCCAGATATAGCTGGTTACCGACCGATCAGAAAGACAACTACTATTGGAAGTACATTGGATTTGATTCTCACGAGGCGCAGGAATATCGCGCTAAAGAACTGAACCACTTGGTGTATAGGGGGTTTCTGGGAGCAGACGAAAAATCCGCTGTTAATGGGAAACTGGACTTTACCTTTTCACCCACTCTAGCCAGTGCCAACCTGGCATTAGTCGGCGGGGCGAATCTCAATGGTAATATTAACGTCAACAATGGCACACTATTACTTTCCGGCCAGCCCGTTCCTCATGCCGGTGGCCTGATTATTGACGATGACTGGTATGCCTCTTCTTTCTCAGCCAATAACGTAGTGGTCGCCAGTGGCGCTCGCTTCCAGGTGGGTGAATACGCGCAGGTTAAAACCGATATTCAGGCCGGTGATAACAGCCAGCTTATCCTTGGCTACAATTCTGATGCGCAGGATGAGGATCAGATCTTACGCTGCACCTCGCCGGTTCAGAGCAGCAAAGGCAGCTGTAAAGTTGCACAGCGAAACGCTGAAGAATTGCGCTTTCTTCCCGCCAGTACAGTCGAAGGCAATATCACGCTGGGTGATAACGCTGCGCTCCACCTTGGCAAGGTCAATTATCACGGCCACATCAACGACAGTCACGCAGCGCGAATGACCCTGAGCAGTGAGACGTTCTGGAACATGAACGGTAACAGCCGCGTGCATCGGCTGGATGCAGGTAAAGGCGGTATCATTTCCCTGCTTTCTGCAGATGAAATGGCCTGGACGCCGAAGCTGCTCTCTGTTGAACATCTGACGGCAAATAACCTGCAGCTTGGTTTCGGTATCGCGCCACAATCCGCCATCAGCGACAGCTTATACATTGGTTCCAGCGCGCAGGGCGGCAGCAACACCCTCGATCTCGGTTTTATGCTGGGCGAAACCTTCCCCAACCGCATCGCAAAAGAGATCGTGCTGGTCAACGCACCCGCCGGTACCGCGCATGATTATTTCACGCTACCTCCGGTCAAACGCGGGTTCTCGCTGTATACCGCCGATCATCAGGTTGTGGAAGAGAATGGTCGCGTGAAATGGATCATTGTCAAAACGCCCGATCCGGTGCTGCCCCCCGATCCGGTAACCGATCCCGATCCGGTAACTAACCCCGAGCCAGAACCCGAAATTAAGCCTGAACCCGAAGTGAAGCCTGAGCCTGAAGTAAAACCTGAGCCTGAGATCACGCCAAAACCGGGTACTGCTGAAGACTGGTTTGACGTCATTGATAATCAGCCGCTGGTGCAGAGTACTCGCGCCCTGCTCGCTTCGCGTCATTACCTGTTCAGTGAAATCAGCAACATGCTAACCGATCGCGCTCAGCTGCTGCGCGGTAGCCATGAAGACAGCGGTGCATGGGCCAGCCTTAGCCAGAATCGCGGCAGTATGGATAGCGTAACGTTAAAGGACAGTAAGCTGCAGATAGGCGCCGATACGCAAGCGGATGCCTGGCTGTACGGCGTCACCGCCAGTTACAGCCAGGGAAATGCCAGGGATGAAGCCAGCGTCAGCCATAAGCTGAGTACTCTGGGTCTGTATGCAAGCGGCATGAGCGAAGATGGATGGTTTATGGATCTTGCTGCCAGCTACCTGCACCTGCGTCAGGACATCAACCTTGACCCGGTATTGGGAGTGGAAAGCACCTCAAAAACCAGCCATATGCTGGGCGGCAGTGCAAAACTGGGTAAATCCTTCCCTCTGCTGGACACATCGTTCACGCTGTCGCCTTATGTGAAGGCCAGCGCCGGCTATTTACCGGGTTACAAGCTTGAAAGCCGAGATGCCAGCATTGCCCTGAGTTCAGCCATGCCGTGGGGACTCGCGCCGGGTATTGAAGTCAGCAAGCAGGGGCTGGGTGCGCTGCTACCAAGGGTGCGATTCAGCGCAACCGTTGAAAAACAGTTTTCACCGGGCAGTTCTGCCTCTTCACTGACTCTTGAGGATCGCCACAGCCGACGCGTGTATGGTGCGCTGGATGACGATCGTTACCGGGTTCATCTGGGTCTGGAAGGGAAAATCAGCGACAACTGGTCAGCAAATATTGGTGCAAAACACAGCTTTGGTGGCAAGTTCCGCACCGATTCACTCATCAGCAGTGGGATAAACTATTCATTCTGATAAAAAAGCCGGGCACTTTGGTGACCCGGCTTTTTTTATTTACCGCTGGTACGACGTTGCAACTGATCGCGCAGATTTGGTGGCGTACCTTTGATAGTAAGCGTGTCAGTGGTGGGATCCCAGAAGATGCGCTCGCCAAGCAGCATGGCATCGAAGTTCAGGGTTAAGCCACCGCCGCTACCTGCGAACTTGGTCAACTGGCGCAAGGTGCTGCGATCCGCTGGGAAGGTCTCTTCCAATTCGTAACCCTGCTCCTGAGTAAACGCCTGGAAGGTTTTTTCGCCTAATGGCGGTAATTCGCTGGAGAGATCGTGCAGCGCAATCTCTTCGCCGGCCTGCAGCTGATCGTTGCAGTACGTGTAAACCTGCTGACGATAGTTCTGGCGCTCGTTTTTATCGAGATCTGATTCGGCACAATAATCATCAACCGCTTGCAGCAAGCCACGGTTTTGCGCTTTGGTGTCTAAACCAACGCTGGCACCGAGAAAATCCATAAAGAAATCCGCCACTTTACGGCCGACGCGACCGCGCAGGAAGGTCAAATAGCGGGTCGATTCCGGGTTGGTTTCCCACTCGGTGAGATCAATACGTGCCACAATATCTGCATGATTGATATCCAGATAATGGGTGCTGCTGATATCCAGCTGTTCATTAACGCGCATGCTCGACTGGCTGTTCAGTACCGCAATCAGCAAATACTCGACCGCCAGATAGCGATAATGCAAAAACAGCACCACGCCGCCTTCCGCAAACGGATATTTACCCAGCTCATCGCGCAGACGTCCGGTTGCCGCACGGCTAAATGCCAGAAAGTCATCTTCCCCTTTGCGGCAGTTACGCAACGCATCGGCCAGTTCACTGTCCTCGTTAAACAGGCCGTAGGCTTTGCTTTTGGCGCTGTAAACCCGATGCAGCTCTTCTGCCATCTCTTCAACCGCGCGGGTCGCAGGCAGCAAAGTGTCGCGCAGTACCAGTTCCAGCTGGTTTTCATCACGTTTGACTAACTGATGCAGGGCAATCTGGTCGATATCCAGACTCATGGTAGACTCTCCTTTTAGCTCAGGCGCGTATTCAAACACCGCCTGCAGCCGCTTTCAACTGCCAGCACAAACTGATCGCTCTGCTTGCGATAAAATTGCGGAAAAAAGTGCGTTGTTACGGTAATATACCGCCTTTTCACCCTTGATTAGACGACGATATGCCACAATCATCCCGTTACAGTGACGAACGCGTGGAAAAGCTCCTCGCAGAGATGGCGCAGATTCTTGAAAAAGACAAAGCGCCAACCGACCTTTCCCTAATGGTATTGGGTAACATGGTAACTAACTTGATCAATACCAGCGTTTCACCGGCTCAACGCCGCACTCTGGCACGATCTTTCGCGGATGCGTTGCAGTCATCCGTACGCGACGATAACGCTCATTAATATGCAGATTTGACCTCATAATATGGTAACCAACCGGCAGCGCTACCGCGAAAAAGTCTCCCAGATGATCAGCTGGGGGCATTGGTTTGCCCTGTTTAATATTATCTTCGCGTTTATATTAGGCAGCCGCTACCTGTTGGTCGCCGACTGGCCCGCGTCGCTCGCGGGACGTATCTATGCCTTTACCAGCTGGATCGGTCATTTCAGTTTCATTGTCTTCGCGGGCTATCTGCTGATCATTTTCCCGCTCACCTTTGTGGTGATGTCACAGCGATTGCTCAGGGTGCTGTCGGCGATTATCGCCACCGCCGGGCTGACGCTGATCATGGTCGACAGTGCGGTATTTAGCCGCTTCCACTTGCATCTTAATCCGGTGGTGTGGGAGCTGGTGATTAACCCCGATCAAAGCGAGATGGCGCGCGACTGGCAACTGATGTTTATCAGCGTGCCGCTGATTTTCCTCGTCGAGATGCTGTTCGCGACCTGGAGCTGGCAAAAGCTGCGCAGCCTTAATCGGCGTTCGTTCGGTAAGCCGCTGGCGGCCCTGTTTATCAGCGCCTTCTTCGCCAGCCATCTGCTGTATATCTGGGCGGATGCTAACTTCTATCGCCCGATTACCATGCAGCGCGCCAATCTGCCGCTCTCCTATCCCATGACCGCGCGTCGCTTCCTTGAGCGTCACGGTTTGCTGGATGCGCAAGAGTATCAGCGCCGTCTGGTGCAGCAAGGCGATCCTGAAGCGTTGTCAGTGCAGTATCCGCTGAGTGACATAACCTTCCGTGATGGCGGTACGCGCCACAATCTGCTGGTGCTGACGGTTGATGGCCTGAATAACGCCACCGTCGATAAAGCGCTGCCGTCGCTTCATCAATTCGCCAGCGAAAACGTGCGCTTCACCCAGCATTACAGCGCGGGAGTGCAGCCGGAAAAAGGGCTGTTTGGCCTGTTCTACGGCATCTCTTCCAGCTATATGGATGGCGTATTAGCGTCACGCACGCCTTCCGTTCTGCTCAATGCGCTGAATGCGCAAGGTTATCAGTTTGGCTTGTTCTCATCAGACGGCTTCAGCCAACCGCTGTATCGCCAGGCTTTATTAGCGGACTATTCGCTGCCTCAGGCCGATAACCAGCCGAATAGCACCACGGTGACGCAGTGGCAAAACTGGCTCAACGGCCAGAGATCTAACAGCGCGCCGTGGTTCTCGTGGATTGCCCTGAACGGTGTCACGGTCAATGGCGACAACCTGAAGGCGCGCCAGCGCAGCTATACGCGTCAGGCAAGCGGTGTCGATGAGCAGATTAATGCGGTGCTGCAAACCTTGCAGGATCGCGATTTGCTGAAAAATACCGTGGTGGTGATTACGGCGCAGCGTGCGGTCAATCTGGATAGCAACGATGACAATCCAGGTAATCGCGCGACCCTGCAGGTGCCGCTGGTGGTGCATTGGCCGAATACGCCCGCGCAAACCATCGATCGCCTGACCGATCAGCAGGACGTGATGACCACGCTAATGCAGCGTCTGCTGCACGTGCGCACCAACCCCGCCAACTTCTCGCAGGGTGAAGACCTGTTTGCCGCGCAACGCAGCCACGATTGGGTGGCGAGCAGCGAAGATGGCAAGCTGGTAGTGACCACGCCAACCGTGACGCTGGTGCTGAATAACAATGGCAGCTACAGCGCTTACGATGCGCAGGGTCATAAGCTAAAAGATCATAAACCGCAGCTGGCGTTGCTGCTGCAGGTATTGACGGAAGAGAAGCGATTCGTCGCAAACTGATTAATTATGAGGCAGTTAAATGCTGCTCATATTGCAATCGTGCGCGGAAACAGTAATATTCTTCCACGTTCGGCACGTAGCGCAGCCTGGTAGCGCACGGTCATGGGGTGTCCGGGGTCGGAGGTTCAAATCCTCTCGTGCCGACCAAATTCTCCCAACGTTTTGTCTGGTGAAGTCCAGAGAGAACCATAAAAAACAGTTTAAACAGTAGGTTGTTGAAACCTGCTGTTTTTCTGTTGTCTAGTGAAATCCTGATTGATACAGTGGAATCCACCTGATTTAGGCATACTCATGGGCATACGTTTCTAAGACTGCCTTTTGATATGCCTAAGCCTTCCGAGGAACAGAATGGAGACTGCTTATGGCAAGACAGACCAAGCCCTTAAACAATACCGAAGTGAAGAACGCCAAAGCTGCTGAACGAGCATTGGTTCTTTATGACGGGGATGGTCTGGAACTGCAGGTAACTCCCGGAGGCTCAAAACTCTGGCGGTTTCGTTATTACAAACCCTTCACTCGTAAACGGGCCATGATCAGCTTTGGTTCATACCCTTCCGTTTCGCTTTCCGAAGCTCGCCAAAATCGTGAATCAGCCCGCGCTCTTCTCAGCAAAGACGTTGACCCTCAAGAGCATAAAAAGGCAGAGCAACTTCGTCAGAAGAGTGTGAGTGAAAGTACGTTTGAAAAAGTTGCAGCTGAGTGGTTTAAGACCAAAGAGGCAGCAGGATTAACAACTCACACTCTTAACGATATCTGGCGTTCAATGAGTAAATATGTGTTCCCACATATTGGCTCTATGCCTATTTCCAACATTACAGCCCAACAGTTCATCGGATCCCTTAGCCCAACTCATGCTGCAGGCAGACTCGAAACTGTTAAAAGGTTGAGTCAGCGTATTAATGAGGTTATGGATTACGCTTTGAATTCTGGCTTAGTCACTTCAAACCCAGCGACAAAAATCGGTAAGACGTTCCATAAGCCAAAAGTAAAACATCGCCCCGCCCTCTTACCTGAACTGTAGTGGTCAACTAAAACTGGCCACCGCTTTAGAGTTTTTCCAGTATCGGTATTCCGATTCGTTCGGTGGTAATCCACCGTTATATTCATGCGGCCTGAGTGAGCTGTAATACCCGACGATATAGTCTGTGATCGCACGAGCTGCTTCGCTGAAGTTAATATAACCAGTCACCGGCACCCACTCGTTTTTTAGGCTTCTGAAAAACCGTTCCATTGGGCTATTATCCCAGCAGTTTCCACGACGGCTCATACTCTGTTTTATCCGGCATTTCCACAGCAACTGGCGGAACTCCGTGCTTGTATAATGACTGCCTTGATCACTATGGAACATCACACCAGATGGCCTTCCTCGCGTTTCCCATGCCATTTCCAGCGCTTTCATGGTCAGTTTGCTGTCGGGCGAGAATGACATTGCCCAGCCGATTGGTTTTCGGGAAAACAAGTCGAGGACAACGGCAAGATAAGCCCAGCGTTTGCCGCTCCAGATATAAGTGACATCGCCACACCAGATTTTGTTGGGTTCCGCTACAGCAAACTGGCGATCAAGCGCGTTTGGGATGGCAACATGTTCCTGGCCTCCTCGCTTATATCTGTGCTTTGGTTGCTGGCAACTGACTAAGCCTGCTTCCTTCATCAGCCGCCGGACAAGCCAGCGTCCCATCCTGCGACCACTGAGCGTTGCCATTGCCGCAATGCTTCTGGTGCCCGCCGAGCCGTGGCTGGCACTGTGTAGCTCCCGGACCAGACTGCGCAGCTGTACCCGCTCAGCATCGGGTTCAGCAGGACGACATCGCCAGTATTTAAAACTGCTTCGGTGGACTCCAAACACATGGCATAGCAGCGCCACAGGATAACGCGCCCTGAGTTCGCTGATTAGCGAGAATTGTTTGGAGTGACCCCATTCCCGTAGACATTCGCTGTCCTCACGACGAGGCCTTTTCGAAGGCCTCTGGACTGACGCCTCCCAAGTGGCTGTGGCGTCGGGTCCGGTTGTAGAACACTTCGATATAA